>PADE01000063.1 GCA_002702965.1 Planctomycetaceae bacterium | reverse complement strand
AATTGACCCGCGCGAAACTACCCGCAGATGCGGTGCCCGTGATGACTCCGATCTCGTCGATCATGGGCGAGATTATGCTGATGAGCGTACAGCCCGCCGGAAATTCAACTCCCTTGGAAGCGCGTACCACTGCCGACTGGATCGTCCGTCCCAGGTTGCTCGCCATCAGCGGCGTAGCGCAAGTGACGGTGATGGGTGGCGAGCTAAAGCAATACCAAGTGCTCACGTCTCCCGAACGGCTCGCCCATTACGATGTCACGCTCGATGAGCTGACCGACGCGGTCGAGAAATCGAACGCGGTCTCCGGTGGCGGGTTCTTACTCCGTGGGGAACAAGAGAAGCTGATCCGCGTAATCGGGCGGGCCACTTCGATGGACGACATCCGCCAGTCGATTGTGAAACAGGGCGAGTCGGTTCCGATCACCATTGGCATGGTGTCCGACGTGACGTTTGCCGGACCGGTCAAACGGGGCGACGGTAGCGTCAATGGCCAACCGGCTGTCGTGATGTCAATCCAGAAACAACCGGGCGCGGACACGATTACGCTCACCGAGCAGATTCTCGACAAACTCGACGCGATTCAACAACAACAGCAAGACGTGAAGATCGAGACCAACATCTTCAAACAGGCAGATTTCATCGAAGCCGCCATTGGCAACGTGAAAGAAGCGATTCGCGACGGAGCAATTTGGGTGATCGTCGTATTATTCGTTTTTCTGTGGAACTTCCGTACGAGTCTGATCACCCTGACAGCCATCCCGATTTCCATTCTGATCACCGCACTCGTCTTCCGCTATTTTGGGATTTCGATCAATACGATGACGCTCGGTGGGTTGGCCGTCGCGATTGGCGAACTCGTCGATGATTCCATCGTCGACATCGAGAACATCTACCGCCGTCTCAAGGCCAATCGCCACAGCGAGCATCCCGAGAATCCACTGAAAGTCATCTTTCTGGCGTCTGCCGAGATTCGTAACAGCATTGTCTACGCGACGCTGATTGTCGTGCTGGTGATCTTTCCCCTGTTCTCCCTGGCTGGTCTAGAAGGACGGATGTTTGCCCCGCTCGGCTTGTCGTATTTGACAACGCTGCTCGCGTCGCTGCTCGTGTCGCTCACGATCACACCCGTGCTGGCTTCCTACTTGTTGCCCACATCAAAACTCCTCGAACGCGAAGGGGACGCCCTGCTCGTGCGGTGGTTGAAGTCGCTCGACACCTACCTGTTGCGATTCGTTCTGAAACACAACACGGCCGTGCTGATCACGGTCGCGCTCGTCGTACACATCTCGATCATCAGTATCTTCTGGATGGGTGGTGAGTTTCTACCGGATTTCAACGAAGGCACGTTGACCATCGGGATGACGACGCCCGCCGGAACCAATCTGCGCGAATCCAACCGCCTGGCAAATCGCGCCGAGCAGCTACTGCTGGAGATTCCCGAAGTCAAGCACGTCTCCCGCCGTACGGGTCGAGCCGAATTGGACGAACACGCCGAGAACGTCAACTACTCGGAGATCGACGTCGGGTTGAAAGAACCGTACGAGCCAAAGCCGGGCTTCCACAACTCGCTTTTTCGGGCGATTCCGGGCCTCCAGCGTTTCGGCATGACCGAGGTCGGCCGGCCACGTGAGCAAGTCCTAGTCGAGATCCGACAACGGCTCGCCGCCTTCCCGCGGAGCGCCGTGTTCAATATCGGGCAGCCGATTTCCCATCGTCTCGACCACATCATGTCCGGCATCCGCGCTCAAGTCGCCGTCAAGATCTACGGCGACAACCTCGCTGTGCTACGCGACCAAGCCGAAGAGGTTCGCCGTCTCATGGAGAGGATCGACGGTGTCGTCGATTTACAAGTCGAACAGCAAGTCGAAATCGAGCAAATTCGAGTGACCGTGCGACGCGAGGAGGCCACGCGGTACGGTCTACCGCCACGAGACGTGGCGGAATCGATCGAAACCGCTTTTCAAGGCCATACCGTTTCCCAGGTGCTCGAAGGCCAGCGCACGTTTGATCTGGTGGTGTGGTTCGACGAACAATCGCGTAATGACATCGAAGCGATTCGGAACACCACCATCAAGACTCCAACCGGCGCGATCGTCAAGCTCGGTACGGTCGCCGATGTAGTAACACGAAAAGGCCCCAACACGATCAACCGGGAAAATGTGATGCGCCGGATCGTCGTTCAATGCAACACCGCAGACCGCGACTTGGTCAGCGTTGTCAACGACGTACAAGCTGTGATCGATGCCAAGATCATCGCTGCCGACGAACTTCCGGAAGGCTATTTCATCGAATACGGTGGTCAATTTCAGGCTCAGCAAGAAGCCAATTTTCGCCTGCTGGTGCTCGGTAGTTTTTCTGTCGGTGGCATTTTCTTGTTGCTCTACAAGTGCCTCGGCTCGTGGCGCGCGGCGTTGCAAGTGATGGTCAACATCCCGCTCGCCGCGATCGGCGCGATCATCGCGTTGTTGCTTACGCATTGGCCGGGAGCCGCAGTGTTTGCGGCCACGGACGTCTGGCAATGGCCCAGAGTCTGGCTCGAAAGCACCAGTCTGTCGGTCGCCCACTGGGTGGGATTCATCACGCTGATCGGCATCGTGAGCCGCAATGGCATAATGATGATCTCGCACTACATCCACCTGATGAAGCACGAGGGGGAGAGCTTCTCCAAAGAAATGGTCATCCGTGGTAGTCTGGAACGACTGGCACCCGTGTTGATGACCGCGCTCACGACGACGATCGGGCTAATTCCGCTGGCGCTCGGCGGGGGGCAGACCGGCAAGGAGATCCTGCACCCGTTGGCGATCGTGGTAATCGGCGGCCTGCTCAGCTCAACCCTGCTCGACCAAATTGTGACCCCGGCCCTGTTCTGGAAATTCGGCCGCAAGATCGCCGCGGAGCAAAGCGCGACCACCGCGGGGTCGGTGATCGGACCGACTGAAATGCAGCGGCTAGCTGCACAGTTCGATCCTTGACACGTCGCCGCGCAGAGTGTCCATGCGGCTCACACGACTCGCAGGGCGGATCACGAGCGTGCCGACGCGGGACAAGTCCCCGTCACCACACCGCCGACACCCTGCATGTCAAAGGGCTTTCAACGAACAGATGCCGTAGTACGGGTCCTCGATTGAAACGTGAAACCGGAACGGCGTTGGTCCGCGACGGTCAAGCATTTCTTGAGGAATCTTGAAACGTCCTGCCACCCCCGTAACGGGTTCCAAAGCCGCAACCACGGTCCCATCTTCCTCGTTGACGGTGATCCGGAACGCCTTGTCAACAGGCCCAGCACAATCGACGATGTGGGGCCGGGTATTTGAGGGCCGCGTCATGTTGGCCTGTAAAAACTGGGGAAGCTTCTTGCCGGGGGTCAGCGGGTCGCTGCGGAACGAGCCACGGAACCGCCAGGGGCGCACCCGCACACATGTGACGCTGTCGTAGGGTAGGACCGCGCGCCCGATCTGCGGGCCGTACCCAGCCTCACAGGCCAACGGCCAACCCTTGGGTGAACCCATCAAGCCAAACTCGGCTGGCGAACCGCTGTAGTAAATCCAAAGTTCATCGCCGACCCTAACAAGCTGGTTGGGTGAAATCACATTGCCGTCGTCCCAAGTGCCGACCGGACCACGGGGCACCACCGATACCTGGTTCTGGATTCGCTCAAACTGCAGGCCGTCTCGCGATACCGCCAGACGTAGATCGGAACGATCGGTCCGAACCTCCAGGTCGAACCAGCTGTACTCGTACAGCGCCAGATAGTAACCCTCATAGGGAGTTACCGATATCAGGTGGATCTGCTCTTCGAGCCCTTCGTCGGGGTCCATCGCCAGGGTTGGCGAAACCGTCATGTGAGCCTCGTCGGGGCCGTAGGCAACCCCGATCCGCCTTCGATCCAGTGCGTCGGTCGAGTAGATCTGGGAGCCGGGCAGGGTTTTGTAGGCAGGACAGTCCCACCTCGGATCCGGAATGTCGTTGCCCCAGGGAAACTGGTTGAACCACTTGAATCGTTTCTCGGGATCCGGACAGTCGGGGTCCATTAGAAAGCAACAGGATTCATGAAAGCGGGCCTTCTTGTTCGCGATGGGTGCGATCCCAGATTTCCGCCAGCGGATCCCATCCTCCGAGTAGCTCAGGTGCGCACCGCGAGACGTTGACCCCAGACATTTGAACCGTTTGCGCGGATCCGCTTCGGTTTCATCCAGCAGAACGGTCCTCGGGTGAAACCGAGCAGTTGAAGCGGTGTCCAGGATGTTATTTTTCCGCGAGCCCCGGAACGCCACAAATCCCAACTCGGGCCGTTCCCAGTCAAGGCCGTCCTGACTTTCCGCGTAGAGCATGCTCGTGGTAAAGCCACGCATCCCGCCGGTAACACCCAACTTGGCTTGTGCCTCGCCCCAGTACCACATGCGAAAACGTTTCGTCTCCGGGTCGATCACGACCGTGGCGTACATCAGATCCCCTTCGTCCGGCGACCCCACTTTGGGGTTCTTGGGCAGCACCGGCTCGGGATCTTTGTTCGCCGGCATCGGGCAGACGACAACGCTGTCGGGCTGATTCGTGGCGTCCAGACACAAGAAGGGGATCAACCTTCCGGGCTCCAGGGTTCGCACGACGATCGAATCCGCCCCCTGGGAGTGAATGGTTTCCTCGGCGTAGACCCTGCGCTCCGAGAGACCTTCGGAGAGGGTCCACAGTCCCCCGGCCATCGACATCGTCTTCAGAAACTCCCTTCGCGCATCCATTGGTTTCTCCTTGGCCTGCCCGCGCGGACGGTACCACTTTCTGGGTTCGCGTTAGCATATCATTTCTCTTGAGGGGATTGTCATTCGGTAAGCTCCGTCTTGACGAGTTGGGCGACAGCCGAATCGTTGCAGGAGTCGGAAGGGTGGGCGGAGGAGATACGTTCAGCTCCACGCGAGCGTCCGACGGTCCGGTTGGCGCGCTGGAGAAGGTAGGAGTCCGGTCGAGTGGAATGAACAGAGCAAAGTCGTCTGCGGCAGCCCACACCGCACCCAGATCACCGATCGCGGGCTGCTGCATCTCAAGGAGATGACGAAGCTGGAGAGGCGGGAACTCTGGCTCACTCAGACCAACGGCGCGGAGTTCGGTTGCAACCTGCGGTAGGCGATCTACGGGCTCGCCGGTTCTCCAAAGTCCGGTTCCTTGGCCTCCCGAACAACCCAGTCTTTGAAGGCGAACCGGATATTTTCTTTCTCAAAATCGCCGAAGTTCAAACGTTTCACATGCGCCCAGGGAACGGCCAGCTCCCCGTAGATCGGCGAACGGCCCAACAGCTCCCCTCCCTTCGGCTCGAGCACTGCAAAGACCAGAATCGAGCCATCGGACAGGGTCGCCCGGACCGTGGGTTCGGCGGCCCCATCGCCGACCGGTTCGTCCGCTTGTTCGTCCGCTTGTTCGTCCGCTTGTTCGTCCGGCTGGCTGACCTCGATCACCCGGGCGAGGCGGGCGACGGGAACCGACAGCTCACGCAGCTTGGATGCAAACAGAACGTTCTGCCCGCTGATTCCGAGCAGGCTCCCCCGCTTCAGATCACCCGTCTTGGCCACCAGGACATGGCTGGGCGGATTCTCGCGGTTGAAACGCGGAACGGTGAGCGCGCGCGTCAATTTTACAGCGTCGACCAGATCGAGAGACTCCTGCGAGGCCAGTCCAAACTCCTCCAGGACATTTCCCAGGATACTCCGCTGCCGTTTCTGGAGCCCGGAAAACTCGATTCCTTTGACATGGGACGAGGCCATCTCGCGACCGCGGACAAACGGAGACTGAAAAGTAAGGGTCTTCTCATCGTACGATTCGATCCGGCAGGGAAGCACTTCTCCGGTCTTCAAATGCAGTACATGGGGAAACATATCGGTGTCAAAAGACGATTTCTGCGAGATGTTTTTTCCGCTGCGTTCCACGCGCGCTCCACCGGTTCCCGCCAATCGCACGGGCTGTCGGGCGCCCTCGAGGTACCAGCGAAAGGGTGCGCCGTCGGCAGCAAATGACAGTCGTCCGCGCAGACGACCCGACTCGCAGTACAGCTGGTCCGCCTCTCGACCGGGTTTCTTCGATTTTCCCGTGGTTCCCAGTTGCAGCGCGACGGCTCCAGCAAGCGCACAACGGACCGGCTCCTCGGCAAACGCCGTTCGCAAGATCGCATGATCCGCGTTCAGTTGTTCGACACGACCGCGCAGCACCGATCCGTCGGCATAGGACAACTCGCCCTGGTCGCCGCGCGCAGCCAACTCGCTGTCCGGACGCGCGATGCGGGCGACCTGCGCCAGGTCGAGCTTGTGGCGAGTCTGGTCCGCAGCGAGGACATGCGCGCCCCCTTCACCCACCATCAACCGACCGTACAGGACCTGTCCGTCGATCAGGTGAACCCGTGACTTAGACAGATCGACGGGCGGTTGGGCACCTGCCTTGGTGTGGCGACCGATCCGCAAACGTCTCAAGCTCAGGTCTTCGCCCCGATTGTGAACCGCGATCTCGGAATCGACCTCCAGCGGTTGGACTTCTTCGACCTTGGCGAGCAGCTCCCCGGTCGCGGCAAAGACCTCGATGACACCGGCCGGGGAATCAAAAACGAGCAACAACTGAACGTGGTGCTGGTCCTTTTCGATCGTCAGAACCGGCTCGAACAGATCACCCTGGACGATCACCAGTTCATCTTGCCAGGTCTCCAGCCGCACCGCCTGCTGCCGGTGTTTGCCCAGGACGACCACAAACCGCGGCTGTTCGGCCGACGTAAATTCCAGATCGACTTCAAAGCGCTCCGGCAATTTGACCTCCTGCGAGAGCCCGGCTCGATTGCGATCGGTCTGCGGGTGGCCTCCGGGCGCCCGTCGCCAGGCAGCGGATAGACTGCTACCGAACAGAGGCGTTCGCCGAAAATCAGGCCCGCTCCACCAGGCAGATAACCGCTGTTCCCCCTGGAATTCGATAAACTCGACACGTAACGCATGCGATCCGGCAGACAATTTGATGCGCGACTCGGACTGTCGGGCGGGCGAAGATTCAGCAAGCAATTTGCCGTCCACCAACAGACGGGCATTGTCATCCGAGGCGAGTTCGAACGTGTAGGCGCCCGGCGCATTCGCTTCCAGCCGTCCCTCGAACACCATGCCAAAATTGTCTTCCTTTTTGGCAAGTCGAAGATCGAGCCAGCCCACCGCTAAAGCGCCCTCCGCCACTGGCACCAGTTCTGAAAAATCGGGGAACCTGACCCTCGACCATTTCTTACTCTCATAGACCTTGTAGGTCATGTGCTTGATCGCACCCTCCTGCTGAAGGTTCCAATACGATAGCTGCGAACCGTCGAAGACGAGATTGGGGTGCTGTCGACGGTCGAGCGAATGAACCGCGCTGCGTTTCACCCGAATCGGACCATGGCGCAGGCTGGAAAAGAGGAAACTGTCGTGGTCCGCGCCAATCAGGTCGGCCACCCAGACATCGCCTGAGACCGTGCCCACCCGAAACGCTTCGGTCGGCGGCGCAGGCTGTTCGGGAAAGAAGACCGAATCGAGCGCCCCAGCGTCGACCACCAGCTCATCGGTAAACAACGGCGACGCCCAGTGGACCTGACCCGGCTCGCTCTCTAGCAGCTTGCCCGGGAGCGCATCACCATTTTTCCATCGCAAGAACGCCGGCGCCGCCTGCACCGTCTCCTGCACAGGCGCGGTGTTGAGCGTCTCGCCCGGCGCCGGTGCGGGCTTCTCCTGGGCGGGCGCTGCGACCACCGACCACAACGCAAGTCCGGCAAAAGTGACAACCGTCGGCGGGGAATGGAAACGCATCGTGTTCCTCGGATTTAGCGCTCGTAGACGGGCAACAGACGGTAGTTGAGCGCCATCGCCAGGACAGACATTCCGGTGCCGTAGGCCTGCCCATGGGAGCTGGTAAAACTGCCGTCCTCCCGCTGCAACCCTCGCAGTCGCTCAACGGTTCGTCGATTCCAGGCCCGCCACGCCTCGACATCACTGTGGAACAACGCCTGCGCCATGTAGTAACGGTTGTAGAAGGGATGCTCGTTGGTGTCCTGATCGATGCGGCGCTTGATGAACTCCGAAGTCGCCTTGTATTCGGGCCAGTCTTTCCTCTTCCCGATCGCGTACACCAGCGTTCCGATCGCCGCTCGGGTCATGCCGTCTCCATGACTCTGCAAGGGCTGGTACGAGACGGTTCCGTCGCGCATCGTGTTGGTGCGAAAAAAATCGAGCGCCTTGTCGATGGCCTGATTGGGCACTTCGATGCCGGCGTTGCGGGCTCCGAGCAAGCCCATCAACACGGTCCCCGAGACGGTCGTGTCGGCGTCCCCAGATTCGGGCGAGTACCGCCAGGCGCCCCACTGGTTTTTTTTCTGTGCGGTCAGGGTACAGCGTACGGCCAACTCGAGGGCCTGTCCGATGGTCCGCCGCCGCACGGGGGGGACCCCGCTCCCCACCCACAGCAACCGTTCATCCACCGCGCCATAGGCCTCGGAGAGGGCCAGCGTGACCAGCCCATGGTGGTACATCGGACCGTGACCGGGACCACTGACATGACCGGTGCTTTTATCCTGACTGGTGATGATACTGCGCAGCGCCTTGCGCAGGTTTTGCGCATACGGACCAAAATCGGCGTCTTCACCGCTGGCCATGAATGCCATCACACAGATGCCGGTCACGCCCGGGCCACTTTGCGCCCCGGACCAGGTACCGTCGTCCCGCTGCGTATTGGCCAGGTACCGCAAGCTGCGCTCATTGATCACCCGCACCGCCGCCGGCACACCGCGGCCATAGCGAATGCCGGGCCCCTGCGCCGTGGCGGGTGGTACCAGGCAGCAGACGGTCCACGGCAGAGCCGCCAGCCACGGGGTGACTCGCCGCAGCCAAGCCACGGCCATGGGCAGCCTCAACGGTCTGGCGGTTTCTCGCATGTTGTCGGCCATCGTGGACGTTTCCTCAGCCTGGCACGTCGTTCAGTTTGCCTCGGGGAGGTCGAAATCCTCGTCGACACCCAGTTCCCGGTAGAGCAGCGCGAGTCGCTGCTGTTGCCCGGGGCTGAGTGACGCGCGCTCCCGACGTTTGTAGAGCTGGGCAAACAGCTGTACCTGGGACGGTAGCGCAGCCCTGTGCGGCAGCACGGGCAGCTCCGCGGCGGCCCTCTCAAACCGCTGGCGCTGCGGGTCTTCCAACATCAAATGGGCGTCCAGAACGGCCACCACCAGCGTGCGCACGGCCTGCTCTTGAAAGGACTGTCTCTCCGCCTGAGCCGCCTGGTAGCGGGCAAACGCCTGCTTGGAGAGCGACCGCTTGATGGTCCGCTGATAGAGCGGATGCAAAATCACGTCGTCGCCGTCGGAGGCGAGCGCCCGGTGTTCGTCATCGTCACCCGGGCGACGGACCGCGGCTGCCAGTGGCCGTTTTCGAGGCGGACCTCCCCGCGCTCGATCTTCCCGCCGATCCTGCTCTTCGAACTGTTGCTGCAACACTCCCTTGGCGGCCAACTCCAGCCGTCGGGTGGCGCGCGCGTCGAGTGGCCCTAGCTGCGCGGCGTGGGCGGCCAGCCGGGCCGCGGCGATCCGCTTGGCCCGCTCTCGACCGGACGCTCGAGAAGATTTCTGCTCTCCCCACCAATCCTTTTTCTCCCCGTTGCCTTTGTCGGCCCACAACTGGTTCTTGAGGCCGCCCAATCGTTGTTCCGCCTCCTCCCGATTCAGCTTGCCCGCTTCGACGAGCAGTTCAACCTCTGCTGCTGCCCGCTGGAAAATGAGCTCGCGGTCGTCACGTNGCTTTTCAACGTTGTCGAAGAAGTTCTTCTTCAAAGCACCGATCCGTCGACCCGCCTGTTGCTTGGTGAGCTCGCCGGCGGCGACCAGCTCCTGTACTTCCTGGGAGGCCTCCGCAAACGCAAGCTGACGCTCCTCGGGGTCCATCTCCTCGAACTGATCCTGACGATNCTTGTTNTTCCAAAATCGGTCTTTGAGACCGCTCAGGTGATCTGCGGCCGCCGCCGCGGCCAGCTGATTGCCGTCGACCAACTTCTCGATCAACCCCTCGCTGATCTGGTACGCGCGCTGCAGTGCGTCGTCTTTATCCAACTCCTTGTTAAACAGTTGTCGCTTGACCGACGTCAGATACGCATTTGCTGACTCTTGCGTCAGACCGTCGTCTGCCAGCAGCTTGCGGGTCTCCTGCTCAATCTCTCTGTAGGCNAACTCCCGTCCGTCACGGCGTTCCTCGTCATCCCAATCATCCTGCTCCTCACCCTCATCGTCGGCCCACAGCTTTTCCCTCAAGGCAGCCAGACGCTGAGAAACCTGCTGCCGAGTGACCACGCCCGCCTCGACCGCCTCCCGGAGGGCCGCTTCGGCCGCTCGGTACAAGTCCCGGCGGTCCCGTTCGTCGAGTCCCCGTTCGTTCTCGTCCTGCCAGCCTTCTCCGTCCTCCTCGTCCTCGTCNTCGTCGTCGTCATCGCCAAACAGTTCCCGCCCCAACTCATCCACCGCACGCTGGGCCTGTTTCTGNGTGATCGCACCCGCCTTCACCGCCTGTTGGATCTCCGCCTGCCCCTGCTCGAAAGCGCGCTTGCGGGCTGCGTCGTCCAGTTCCTCTTTGTCGTCGTCTTCTTTGTCGTCGTCTTCGTCCCCAAACAACTGCCTCTTGAGGCCCTCCATCTTCTGCCGGGCCTGTCTCTGGGTGATCACACCCGCCTGGACCGCCCGTTCGATCTCCTCCCACGCGTCCTTGAAAATAATCTCCCGGTCATCAAATGCCTCCTCGTCCCGCTCCTGTTTACCCCGCAACTGCTTGCCGCCCAATTGCCTCTTCAATCCCTCCAGCTCGGCTTGGGCCTCCGCCTGGGTGATCTTGCCGGCCGCCACCGCCTGTTTGATCTGAGCCTGGCCTTTCCGGAACAGGGCTCCCCGCGGGTCCTCTTTTTCGTCCTTGTCAAACCCGTTCACTGCTTCCTTCTCGCCCCACCATTCCCGCGGGGACTGCTGGGGCGTGACCAGCAGCTGCCACAGGTCGGCCTGCGGCTGGGAGAGGATTTCTGTCAGGCGTTTGCCCGACTGGCGAGACAGGCGGGAGACAAACGAAGGACGACCATGGATGTCGTCGAGCGGACGCGTGGCAACCGGCTCACCCCACAACAGGTCGGTCAGGGACTCACTCGTGGAGCGGGCGAGGAGCAGTTGCTCGATCTGCTGCCGTTGCTCGCTCGACAGCAACAGCTGCCCGTCGAGCCAGGCGGTCATCCGGCGGGCCACCGCCTGCCGGCCGCGGCGGCCCCAGCGGTTGATAAAATCGACATAATCCCGGAGCTGTTGAGGGTTGAGGTGACGGGCGAATGCCGCCCGGCAAGGGGGATGGGCCAACAGCAGTTCCAGCAATTTCCCATCGGCCGCATGAGTGCTGGAGGCGGTGGTGAAACGGCGTGCCACTTGCGTTTGCTCCAGTTCGCTTGTGATCGCTTCAAGAACCGACCGCTGGAGCTGCGCCACGGTCGTCTCGTCCAGCTGATAACGCGAACCGATGCTCGCGACCACCTGCGGGAGTAAACCCTTGAGCCGCTGCTTGACGACAGCCACCGCGGGATCGTTCTGGCGCGCAAGCGGCGCTTTCTTGCGCTCCTGAGAAAACCCGACCGCGAACAGCAGCGTAAGCGAAACACAAATCGACAAAATCGTCCCTTGACGCATGTACATTTCCTCGCCCTCGTAGCTATTGGCCCACGGAAAAGCAGGTCGGTTCCATTTCCGTTTGGAGAATGGCGACTCACTCCACGTCTTTTCCTTCCAGGGCGTTCAGGTAAAGATCCAGGCCGTGGCGGTATTCCTCGGGTAATTTGCGTCCGGATTTTCCGGTCGATTGATTGACGTTGCGGTTTTCGATGAAGGCTTTGCTGTCGTCGTTGCCGATCCCCATCAACAGCAGTGCCGAAGCGGTCGCAGGCGGTACCTTGACGACCATCGGCGCNTTGGGGATCCGCGCTGTTTCGAGCAGGGTTTCGATCACGTCCTGGATCGCGGCGATGGTCTGCGAACCCGTTTCTGGAATCACCAGCAATGCCTCGACTTCATCCATGATCTCTGCTGCGTCGGTCAGTTTTTGGATCGTGTTCTGCATCATGGGATGGTCTTGTTTTGGCAGCTGTTTGATCTGTTCGACAAGCTCGCGCGACTTGGTGGCGAGCTCTGCCTGCGTCTTGCTCATCTGTGTACCACGCTGCTGGTAGGTCTCTTTCTCCACTGCACCGATCGCCTGGTGAAGCTCGCGCGTCTCCTCCCGCAACTGAATCTCGCGATTGATGATCCGCAGCACTTCCAGCACGATTTCCGGGGTCAGGTTGGGCAGTTCGATCAGACCCGCTGGCGGTGGTGGCACATTGCCGAGCGGGTCGACCAGCTCTTCGGCCCAGCGATCGAACGTGTCCGCCCAGAATTCCGCTTCGATTGTCGACTGACCCACTGCGTTCTTGTTGACGGCGGCCGCGATGTCGCGCAACTCACCGACGGCGTCGTCGTTCTGCATCGACTCCAGCACGCGCGTGTAGTTCTCAGAAGGGCGCCGGTCCGCATAGGCACTTATGTCTTCCTGCAGAAGGATGAGTCTCTCCGATGCGGCGATTTCACGCTCCGCCAGGCTCTTGCGGGCCGGCTGGTCCGTCAGCGCCGCATCCGCCACCCCAAATCCATCGAGGTTGTTCAGTTCCACCGCTAGGTCGATCTGCTTTCGCGACGCGGCTTTCAGACGTTTGACAAAGGTGCTGTTCTCAAAGCCCAGTAACAGCTTGTTGATCTCACCGGCAAGTTTCGCAAACGCGTCGAGCAATTCCTGTTGTTCCGTGACGGCTTCAAGCACCAGTTCGGCCGTGCTGGCCTGCGGCGGCTGACCCTCCTCCTCCTCTTCCTTGCCACTCCCCTTGAGGATCGTCACCGGAATTCCCAAGCCGCCTACGATCTGCGGAGCGTCTTCGGCCTTCTCGGCTTTGTTGAAGTTGGATTCAAAGTCGAGCACCAGCGGAGTCGGGTTGGCCGGCAGGTAGCCCGGTTTCCCTTCGGGCTGCTTGCTTTTATCGACGTTGACTTCACCGCCCGGTTTGTTTGGATCTTCGGGTGCCTCGTCGAGCCCCTCGGGATTAAGGTTTTCGGGCCCGTACTTTTCGGCTTTCTCCAATCCCAGGTCTTTGCCACCGGGGGGGGCGGCCAGCGGGTCTTCTGGTGGGACATCACTTGGCTTGGCCGGCTTCGTCTCACCCGGCTCACCGGGCAGCGGAGGTTCGGTGGGCGGCTTGGCCGGTTGCCCCGGTGCGGCAGCCGCTTGCTCGAGCAAATCCGCCACCGACGGCATCTTCTCCCCGGCAATCTCCTCGAGTTGTTTGAGCAGTTCTGCCAGCGCCTCCAACTGCTCGGCGCTGAACTCTTCATTCTTGGCCGCTTCTGTGACCAGCTCTTTACCGATTTCGATCAGCGCCGACAGCTTGGCCGCATTGGCTGCTTCCGCCGCCGCTTGATTCTGAATTTTCTTCTTCTGTGCGGGGTCGTCGAGTGCCTCGGGGGGCAGCTGCAGGAGCTCTTTGTTGACTTGGTGCAGTTGCAATTCCTTGTCATACACTTCTTTCGAGGCGTCCGCCCACTTGGCCAGCTGGTCGGTCAACCACTTGAGGTGTTCTGCGGGCGTCAACACGTGGAGCACGAAGTAAGGCGAATACGCCCGCTCGCGGTCCGGCAGGTAATCCTCGGCAAAAGCGCGCAACCGCAAACTCTGCGGGCGGACCCGCTCACGCGCCGCGGAGAAGGTGCCCCCAACGGTCATCGTTTCGCTGTCGGGCGCACCCGCGGCAACCGTTTTCTCGCCGCGGGAGGGCTGGGGATTGTGAACCGGGTCGCTGATGCCCTCCCACTCCAGTCCCACCCGCTTGACCCCAAAATCGTCGCCGGCCTGGAGCTCAAAAGCGAGCACCTCCGTGGAGAGAATCACCTGGTTGTTCTTCAGCTGGTTGAAACCGATCGTGGGAGCCCCGTCGTTTTCGGCTTCGATCCGCACCACTTGCGGCTCCCGCGCATCGAGTTGGAAGCGATCGCGCCACATCAGGCGATATTCGCTCGAGGTCTCGACCGCGATCCGTTCGGTGGTCACGCGCGCGCCCTCCACCTGTTGCGGTCGATCGTTCAGAGTCGCTACCGCCAGATCGCGCGAGGCGGTCGCCTGCAAGACCGCGCTGCTCCCCTTGACCAGGGCCACCGTACCGCCGCGCACATCTTCGGTCACCGGCTCGCTGCGCTCCA
The DNA here is from genome assembly GCA_002702965.1 of Planctomycetaceae bacterium. Classification (GTDB taxonomy): domain Bacteria; phylum Planctomycetota; class Planctomycetia; order Pirellulales; family Pirellulaceae; genus UBA9264. The sequence continues at coordinate 9,255 of PADE01000063.1, read as the reverse complement.
GATAGGCGGGCAATTCGACCCGTGCCACCAGCTCGGTCAACGCCGGGCGCATTTTGGGTTCGACCGGGATCCCGCGGCGGGCATCTCCGACCCGCAGCGATACCTGGCCGTTCTCCGTCTGGGGTGGCATCTGAAAGCGATAGGTCGCTCCGTCCCGCGCGGCGGCGACCGGAGTTTGGCCTTCGTACCGGGCCCGGCCCGCAGCGGGCTTCCAGGGCGAAGTGCCTTTGAGACGCACTTCGACCGCGAAGGGCTCGGCGTACGGCACCACGCGCACGGCCGCCTCGCCTTCCAGTTGAACGAACGTGTAACGCTCGACATCGCGCCAGGGCATCAACCAGCGCAGCAGGGCGTTGTTGCCCGCCGCCGGAATCCACAGCAGCAACACGGCGGCGACGGCCAACGGGATCCCGGCCGCCCAGGCCCAGCGACGGTGGCGGGGATTGGGAACGGCATCGGTCAGATCACGCTTTTCCAGCTCTTCATCGACCTGCCGCATGGCCGCTTCCACGAGTGCCCGGCTGGCACCTCGTTGCGAGTCGACGTGGGCCAATTCCACGATGCCCAGCAGATGGTCACCAAAGTTCGGGAACTTGTACCGCAACAAGCGAGCCACTTGATCCAGACGCTGATGACGCCAAACCCAGTTGTGGTATTTCAGTGGAAACAGAATCACCATCCCCACACACCCCACCGCCAACAGCGCAGCCCGCAATAGCGCGTGCGTATCGACCAAACGATCCAGACCGAACACCACGAGGTACGAAACGACCAGACCAAAAACGGCCGCCAGAGCGCCTTCGGCCAGCTTGATCGCCCAGACCCGCTGGCGGTATTGCTGCAGGGTCGCCTTCATGCGCGGTGGCAGATGGACGGGATCGTCCACCGACGGTGTTTTTACTTGCACCTGGCTCATCGAGAGATTCCTGTGTCGTCAACCGACCTACATCGCACCGACCATCTTACGCCCTGTCCAGAATAACCCCAAAAGCAATATCAAAATGCCCGCCCACAACGGGTGTGACCAGATGCGGACGCGGTGGATCGTGGGCTCCGGATCGGGCAGGGTTGCCAGATGGTCCAGCAGGCTGCGCACCTCGGTAATCGGTACCAATTTGGCCTCGGTGATTTGGGCGATCTCGTCCAGTACATCGAAGCGGGCCAGACGCCCTGTGCGCTCGCGATTGAGGCCCTGCACCGACAGGTCGGTCTGCACCGACGATCCGGTTTCGGTACTGCTGGCAACCAACCGGTAGTTCCCCGGTTCTTTCGGAACCAGCGAACCGACGAACAGCCCCCATGCATCCTGCTCGCCCGGCTGAAGCCGGATTGTCTGGGTCTTTCCCGATGGCGAAATCGCCTGTACCACCACCGACCCTTGATCCAGAGGTCCGCCAAGGCCATCCAGCACGTTGGCATTCAACGTCACCACATCGTCGACGCGCGGCCGATCGGGGGAAAAGAACAACCGCATCGATTGCCCCTCGGCCATCTGTCGCTGATAGGCCATCCAGCGCGCCACCTGTCCCCAAAAACGGTAGTGGTAGCGATCCTCGATTCCCTCCCGCCAACGCCAGGCGCTGTCGATCCCCATGAACAGTACCTTGCCGGTACCGTAGGTCTTGGTCACGATCAACGGCACCCGCCCGGAGGCCGTCGCCTCTTGCTCGTGCACCGCCAAGATTTCGGCGCCGACCTTGGCCCGCTGGACACCCGCATACCAATTGAATCCAGGTAGATTGCGCCACACGTCGACGTTGGCCTGGTCGGTCTGTTCGAGGCGCGTCAGCAGGCTGCGCTGACCCGCTTCGGTAAGCGCAAAATGGCCCCGAGCAGGCGAGCCGATGCCATGCGCTCGGGCGGGGTCCAAAACCACCGGATAGAGATCTGCCAGCGGACCGGACATCAACGAATCGTGCCGCCCGGCGCGACCGGGGATCAACACCAGGCCGGCAGCCTGGGCGCTGACCAACTGCTTCAGATCTTGTGTTTGCTCGAGCGTGAGTTGCCGCGGTCCCACCCCCACGTCACCGAGAACGACCACGTCAAAACGGCTCAGTTCATTGGTGGCGGGAAACTCCTTGATATAGGCGCGTCCGCCACCCGCTTTGGGCAGCTCGGGATGAAACAGCAGACAGTTGACCTCGACACCCGGATCGCGTTCCAAAGCGTTGCGCAGGTACCGGTACTCCCAACGGGGGTAGGCTTCGATCACCAGGACCCGCAGTTGTTCCTGCCGTACGGTGATCGGCGCGGAGATCTGATTGTTGTCGACAACTCGCTCCTGCGGGTCCCGCGGGACACGCAGCGTGAGGGTGTAATCCCCTATCCCCGGCGGTGTCCAGACGACCGTTTGTTGCGTCTGGCCCATGGCCGCGACCCGGACCACGTTGGTCACTTCCGGTTCCCCGTTGACATCGAGAACAACGCCGACGTCACGATCCTGGCCCAACGAATTGCGGACCACGAAGGGAATCCGAAGTGGTTTGCCTGCCACGGCGAATGTGGGTGCAGACATGCTCGCCAATTCGAGGTCGGGCAAGCGAACTTTGCTGCCAACCCCCACCGCAAACACGGGGATCCCTTTCATCCGAAACCGGGTCGCCGCTTCAACCGGTGATTTACCGACATTCCAATCGCCGTCGGAGAGCACCACCACCCCGCGTAGGTTCGAGTGATTCTCCAAAACCTGTGATAGACCTGCGTTGAGGTCCGTCGCTTCTTTTGGAGGCTCCAATTGTGAGGAGAAGGGCTCAAAGACGACATCGAATTCTTTGTCAGCCGACTTCCAGATCGCCTCGGACATCAGCGGCTCAATCGTTTCAGCGCGGCTCTTTGTGTCTTCGGCGTCATCTTCCGCTGCGATCACGTCGCGTGTTTCCATGCTGTTGGATTGGTCCCAGAGCACGGCCAGGGTGGGACGCTGCGAGGGGGGTCTTGTCTCCAACCACTCGGGTTGGTTCAAGGTCGCCACCACCAGGCAGATCAACACAAACCGCAACAGTTCGAGCATCCCGGTCGCCCGCCGATATCCACTGCGGCGCCATGCCACCCAACACAACACGCCGGCCACCGCCACCAACACCAGCCCCAGTGCCATGACGGTTCCGGTCGAAAAAAACGAAATGCCCCGCTGTGCCTGCATTACGTCGCCTCCGCTCGCNGCGCGTTGCCGCTGCCCGNCGCGAAGTCGCTAAAACGGCTTAGTTCACCCTTCTTGCCAGGTAGACAGAGGACCGCCTCCAGCAGCAGGGCCAATGCCATGGCAATCAGGAACGTCCGCCAGATCTCACTGGCCAAGGACGAGGTGTCACCGACCGTGTCGTCGATCCGCCGATACGACAACCCGTCGAACAGTCCATCGACCGTTGCCAGCGGTACCACTTTGGCGCTGTCTTCGGCCAGACCGCGGTTGACGGCGGCCCAATATTCCCCATCTCGGTAGACCCCCGCATGCAAGCCACGCTGGGAAACCGTGGGGGCGTTCTCCGCGGGAGCCACGGACTCCCACGGGCTGCGGTCCGCGAGCACACCCGGACCCGCATCCCGTTGCGACGCAGTGGCCAGCGCGCGGCTGCCGCGGGCGAGCGCCCGCTGCAGCATCACATAAAAGGCAACCGCGTCCCGCTGGAGCGAAGAGAACTGTGCGGTCGGCAAGGTACTACAAAAGTAAACGCCGCCCCGGTCGGTTGCGGCGCGGACCAAAAGTGGCTCGTCGTTGCCCAGCCTGGCCAGCGGTGTTCCCGCCGTTGCCCCAGCGCGCCTTTCAATGGAACAAAAACGATAGGTACGCAGATCGCTCAACGGCAGCGCATCTCCACTTCCGACATGAGCCAGCAAGTCGGTGTCGCTTCGCCACCAAGAGAGCTGGCGCGGTTCACCCTCGGAAAGTGGTTGCCAACTGCCCCACATCGCATCAAAAATCTGCCCATCGTCTTCTTGTCCGGGTGGAAAAAACATCGTCACCCGTCCGGAATCGACAAACCGCTCGATCTGTTCAGCCGTCAGGCCACTGGGCAGCGGGGCCTGCCAGATCAACAGTCCCGTGCGCTCCCAATCGATTTCACCGACGCGTGCAGACGGAATGACCTGGGCACTGTGTTGCAAACCCGACTCGGTCGGAATCGCAAGGCTGAGACGAAAGGCCTCGCCCGTTCTGGCGTCATCCGTGACGATGATCGCTTTGCGGGCCGGAGGCTCGGAAAAGACAAAGTAAAATCGATTGTCCAACGGGTTGGAGTCAGCTGGCAATCCAACCGATCCCCATCCCGAGCGAAGCTTGCCAGCGATGGGAATCCGGTGCCCCAGCAACGAGGCACCTGCGGTGTCCAGTTCGACCTCGACCACAGAGCGAACATGGTTGACCTCAAACTCGATCGGTACCCGCCGGCGGGGGCCGCGCGCCAGAGCCGGCCGATCTTCGGCCCGCAGGAATACATCGAGGATCAATTCCGCGCGGCCGCCGCGTTGCCGCCGTTTCACATTCGCCACACGAACCGACAAATTGTTCACAGGTCGATTCGCATAGGAGAGCAGGAAATGGTGCACGCTCTTAAGGGGAGCGAACTGTTCGCGGAGCGCTGCCCAACGACCGCTGCTGGGGGCCCAGTCGTTCTCATTCAAGTCGGAGCAGATCCAAATGTCCGCGCGCCCCGATTTGTCGGCGTTGAGAAACGTCAGGCCTTTCTCGAGCATCCCCGGGACATCCGCACTGGTGGCCGTCGCCTGGGTGTCAGGCAGGGCCAGCAGCGCCTGCGGTGAATCGATCGACCGCGGCTCGCCACTGGCGCTATCGATCAGCACCAGTTGGCTGCCGACATCCTGTTCTTCCAGGAGTTTCGCCAGCTTCTTGAGCGCCGTGGACCTTTTGGACTCAGCCGTTTGAAGGTCCTGCGCCTCCATGCTCGCCGAGCGGTCCAGCAAAATCAGTGTCACATCGGGCTTACCCATGCCGACACCGCTCAACCACCCGCTGGCCAACGGACGCATGACCACAAAGATGATGGCCCCGATCGCTGCCATCCGCATCAGCATAATCAGGAGGTAGCGCAGCCGCGCCATCCCCTTGTTCATGCGTTTGGCACTCACCAAAAACATCATCGCCGCCCAAGGAACGGTGCGATGTCGATGCTGATTGATCAAGTGGATCAGGACCGGCAGCGCCATCAACACAAGCGCGGGCAAGATCTCGGGTCGCAGGAAGCTCATACTCGTTACGCCCCCGTCGCGTGGAACCAACGGGGGGCCTATCTCTTCTTTTTGGGTTTTCGTCCAACCAGAAAACGCGCGAGAATCTTGTCGACCGGATCCGCCAAATTCACGCGGTGATAATCGACCGCCGCATCGCGCATCACCGTTTCCAATGCGGTCAGGTAGTCAGCGATCGCTTTTTGATACTGTCTGCCCACCAGGCTGGGATCAGCCATGATCGGAGCGCCCCCTTCCAGGTCGACAAAACGCGTCGGCCGATCGAAATCAAAATCGACTTCACTTTGGTCCAATAGATGGAACACCGCGACATCGTGCTTGCGAAATCGCAGATGTTGAAAGCAACGATTGAGGATTTGGGGATCGATGAACAGATCGGACACGACGACCACCAGTGCCCGCTGTCCTATACTCTCAGCCGCCTTGTGCAAGGACTCCGCCAGCCCTGTCTCGCCCTCGGCTTTCATCTCCGCCAGCTTGTCGAGCACCACCCGCAAGTGCGCCGCGTTCCGCTTGGGCCGAATCTCGGTATGAAAGTCCTCTCCCGCGCAGTACAGGCCGACCGCATCACCTTGGCGTGACGTCAGGTAGGCCAAGGTTCCGGCGAGCGATTTCATGTAGTCGATTTTGGCGACACCGTCGACCGCGAAATTGAGTGACCCGCTGGTATCGACGATCAAACACAAACGCAGATTCGTGTCGGCTTCGAATTCCTTGATGTAGAAACGGTCCGAGCGTCCCCAAGCCCGCCAGTCCATGCGGCGCGTGTCGTCGCCGGGAACGTATTTTCGGTATTCGGCAAACTCCAGGCTCGAACCGCGGATCGGACTGCGGTGGCGACCGGAAACGCTGCCGAGCATCGGGATCCGGGCATGCAATCCCAAACCCGAGAGACGGGCCAGGACTCGCGGGTCGATGAAAGCGTGTTGGCCGCTGGTTTTACCTGCCANCGCTGGCTTATCCTTCCTTGACGAGTTCATCGACCAGACGACGGACAATCTGCCGACTGTCGATCCCCTCCGATTCGGCGCCAAAAGAGGTGATCACGCGATGCATCAAGACCGGCTCCGCCACCGCGACCACATCTTCTAGGCGGACCATATAACTGCCGAGCAACGCGGCGCGGGATTTGGCTCCCAGAATCAGGTATTGGACCGCCCGCGGTCCCGCCCCCCAATTGATCAACGGCTTGGTCCACTCCGGCGTCTCTTGGTCGGTGGGGCGCGTGCGGCGCACGAGATGCGCAGCGAACTCGTAGATGTGGTCCGGTACCGGCACACGTCGCACCAGTTCTTGAAAGGCTTGCACCCGCTGGCCGTCGATGATGTGGTCGAGTTCGGCGAGCCGGCCGCCCGTGGTCGCGCGGGCGATCGCGATCTCCTCCTGTAGGTCCGGGTAATCCACCTCGATCATGAACATGAAACGATCGAGTTGGGCCTCGGGCAGCGGGTAGGTACCCTCCTGTTCGATAGGGTTTTGGGTGGCCAGCACGAAGAACGGTTCCTCCAGCGTGTAGGGGCGACCCACCATGGTCACGCGATATTCCTGCATCGCTTCGAGCATCGCCGCCTGCGTCTTGGAGGGGGCTCGGTTGATCTCGTCGGCCAGCACGATATTGGCAAAAATCGGACCCTTCACGAACTCGAACTCACGGCGTCCGGCGCCCGACTCCTGCAAGATATCGGTGCCCGTGATGTCCATCGGCATCAGGTCCGGGGTGAATTGGACCCGGCTGAAGTTCAAGTCCATGGTCTCCGCCAAGCGGCGCACGAGCAGGGTCTTGGCCAGCCCGGGAACACCCATCAGCAGCGCATGGCCGCCGGCGAACAGACAGATGGCCAACTGCTCGATCACCCCGTGCTGGCCAACAATCACTTTGCCCAGTTCCGCGCACAGTTGCTGGTAAGCCTGTCTTAACTCATCGATCGCGGCGACGTCGTCCGCGTGCAGTTGGTCGGGGGTTTGCGTGGTACTCACGAGATCTCGTTTTCTCTACTGGTGGCGGTTGATGTAAGTAACTGCGCGACAATCAGATACGAAGAAATGAAAGGGCGTACACGCGGTGCCATGACTTTAACCTCAAGTCATGGAAACGCCAAAGACCCTGAGGAAAATGGCATTTCTTCTGCGAGTGGTGCAGCCAGTGGTGCAGCTACCGCGAAAAAAGCTCTTGAAACAGCTTTCTCAGCTCAAGACGCTAAAGAGCTTTTACTGAAACTTTTGCTGCAGCACCCTGAACTGATCAAAGAGCTTCTTTCCATATCCATGGTCCTGTAGCAGCAGCTGGAGCTCCTCTTGCTGTAAGGCTCCTATATCAAGGGCGAGCGCGTCCAGAAGGACGGCTCCTTCTGCTTCCTGAATACCAGCTTCCTCCAAAAGCATCTGAGCTTTTGCAAACTCACCACGATTAAGCAAAAGATTTACCAATGCTTTTGCAAATTCAGTAACATTTTCCAGTCCCTTTTCAGTTTCTGGCTGCGTTTTAGTTTTCCACATCTTTTCTCCTTCTTCATGTACAAAATGGATATGAACGAGCTTCCTATCTTTATAGTAGATCTGGAGAAGGAGATTTGAGTTTGTGTTTTTTGGATCATGTTTAGGTCCAATTACAAAAGGGCCGCCCAAGTAGGCGACCCCTTCAAAAACTGGCGTTAGGCATGATTTACAGGGGCCTCAGCCCCATATCTCATCTTCTTCTATTTCTGAATGTTCTTCTTCATCTCGCCATGAATTACCGTTGATAGGGTTGATCGTCCTTTTCCCTGGTTTTCGGCTTGTCTGTTCTGTTCTTTTCTTTGTTAACAAAACCTAAATATTCTAAGAAATAATAAATTACATCAACGATCCACATTTTACAGCACCTCCTGTTGCAAGATCATCTTCCTCTGTTTCAAGGGTCTCCTCTTCTTCCAAATAATCAAGACAAGAATTCCACGATGAGCACCCAAAAAAACACAATAGGTACCGGTATTGCTAGGATCGCGATTGTAATTACATAAGCCCAAAAGGATTTGGGGGATGACTCCCGGTTGAATGTTCCTTTTCGTAGCGACTCGTGCGAAGACCAGTCGATGTTTCCGCTTTTGAGCGACTTCTTGAGGAGCCGAATACCTGAGATCATAACCGCCGTAAATACCACCGAGCCCAATACGGCCTCAATTATTCCAATGTCTGTATCCGCCTCCATATCAGGCTTCCTCTATTCCTAGAGTTTCCTCTTCCTCATAAATACTTAAACCTGATCAGAGCTTCTCATCGTCGAAATCGTCATCGTAATCGCCAACGTCGTAAGTTGATTCTTCTTCTTCTTCCTCTTCTGGTACAAAAAAGCTTCCAGCGAAAAGAGAAATACCAAAATCAACAATCGTGATTGGATCGAACATCTCTTCCTCTCAATAGCTATTGACCGTTGCTAAGGAGGGCAATCCAGCTGAGGTTGCCCGTCAGATCGCTCCACATCCATTCGCCTGTGTAGCGCACACTTATCCCGCTTTAAGAATCGCGATAATCTTCTCTAAGTCCCTCTTTCGCAGTTTTGCAAGGGTTGTGCCCTCGGCCTCTTGGGATTCACGACGTTTTATGAGCTTCTTGATCTCGGCATTATTCATACCCGAACTGAGAGCGGCATTTAGGTCGATGGGCTTCTTCGCCTCCTCGATGGCCTCGGCAGTCAGCTCCGGATCGTCATTCAGCTTGTTCTGAATCTCCATTACAACCCTGACTTGCTCTTCGGTTATGGCGAACTTCGCTTTCTTGGTCTTTGCCTTAGACGACGAGGCGAAGGTGTGACCACACTCACACCTTCTAAGGGCAGCCGCTAGATACTGCTCGCATTTTGGGCACTGCTTCTTGCCTCGACCACCTGTGGTTTTATTCTCAGCCATAAAAAATCTTCCATATCCGAGTTTGAATAGTCAGGGGCGAGTTATTTTATTGATTTCAGAAGACATGGATTTCTTTTCCATTTTTAAAAATTCATTCCGGTAAAATGAGAAAGTGGGGGCAGAATAATACATGACTACGAGTGCTGTTCATTTGGAATTCAAT
>PADE01000062.1 GCA_002702965.1 Planctomycetaceae bacterium | reverse complement strand
CCGAGACCTCCCAGCCCGCCAATCTGAAGCCACGTCCGACGCGTCAGTCGATGCGCAGCTGTTGGACAGCCATCGAAGATCGTGTGCATGTCCTGATTCCCGGGTGGGCTCGGCAGGGCGAATGCCTGAGTCGCGGCGCGCAGGCGTCGCAACTGTTACCATCATAGCCTCGTCAGAACGTATCCGGAAAGGTCGGGCGGCAGCCCGACCCCTGTCTGGCCACCGCGCCGTGGGATTGCTATGAATGCTCTCTCGTGAGCGCCGAGTGGGTCCCGATGGACGGAGAACTGAGACAGATGTCCGTGGCGAAACAAACCAACGGGGGAGAAGCGGTGGTCCGGGGTCTGGTCGACCACGGCGTGGAGACCGTGTTCGGGATTCCGGGGGCCCACAATCTCGCTTTGTACGAAGCGCTGCGTTGCGACGGGCGGATTCGGCACATCTTGGCGCGGCACGAACAGGGAGCCGCCTTTATGGCGGATGGCTACGCCCGGGCCAGCGGCAAAGTGGGGGTCTGCCTAAGCACCTCCGGCCCGGCATTCCTTAATGTCGCGACGCCCCTGGGCACCGCCTATTGCGATTCCTCTCCCGTGCTCTGCATTGCCAGCCAGATTCCGTCGGCGGCGATCGGCCAGGAAAAGGGCTATATCCACGAATGCCGCGATCAACTCGCTTGTGCCCGCCCCGTGACGACCTGGTGCGCGCGGGCCGACTCGCCCGCCGATATTCCCGGCACGGTGCGCGAGGCGTTCGCGCGGATGCTCGCCGGACGCCCGCGTCCGACCGCGGTCGAAATCCCCTGTGATATCCTCGAGGCTGCGGATCACGTCGTGTTTCCTCCGCCTTACCGAGCGCACCGTCTCGCTCCGCAACCTGGGTCCATTGCCGCAGCGGTTGCGCTGCTGCAGGCATCCCGCCGGCCGGTCCTCTGGGCGGGCAACGGTGTCATTGGCAGCGGCGCCAGCGACGAACTGCGACAATTGGCAGAACGACTCGGAGCTCCCGTGTTTTCCACGGTGCTGGGAAAAGGCGCATTGCCCGAGGATCACCCGCTGTCGGCGGGCTCGGCGCTGGTCCATCCGGCAGCGCAGGAGTTTCTGGGGAGCTGCGATGCGCTGCTCGCGGTGGGAACCCGTTTTACCCAAGAGGAAGCCGACGACTGGAGCCTGCCTATGCCCGGGGTGTTGATCCACCTCGATATTGACCCGGAGGAATTCGGTCGCAACTACGACCCCACGCTCGCCGTGCTGGGCGATGCGCGTGAGTCGCTGCGGGCGATCAACCACCGCCTCGAATCGCAGGCTGCCAGAGATTCGTCAGCGCGGGTTACAGAAGTTGACCAACTGCGAACGCGGATCGTGGAGGACTGCCGCGAATTAGCGCCCGCGGGTGTCGAGCTGATCGAGACGCTGCGGTCGGCGCTCCCACGCGAGTCGATTGTCGTGAACGACCTGTGCATTGGCGCCTATTGGTGCCGCAGACTTCTGGACCGCTACGAACCGCGCAGCTTCATCTACCCATGGGGTTTTTGCACCCTAGGTTTTGGTCTCCCCGCCGGAATCGGCGCGCAGCTGGCCCGCCCCGACCGGCCGGTCGTCGTGCTCTCCGGAGACGGGGGGTTCCTGTTCAACGTCCAAGAGCTCGCGGTCGCCGTACAATTCGACATTCCACTGGTGGTACTCGTCTTCAACAACAACTCGTACGGCATCCTCAAGCCGCAACAGACATCGCGTTTCGGCCATGCCCACGCCGTCGATCTTGTCAATCCTGATTTTGTCAGACTCGCCGAGTCGTTCGGAGCCGTCGGCATACGGGCCGCCTCTTGGCAACAGCTGTCAACTTCTCTGGGCGAAGCAATCCAATCGGCTCGTCCAACCGTGATCGACGTTCCCTTGCCGATTCCTCTGCCGGTTATGGAAGGTGCACCGCGGGCGCTCTACCTCGCTCAACAGCAAGCGGTGGGGGATCCGCTCACCGGCTGAGCGTCTGTCGGCGAGCGGCGGGCACCCCAGCGGGGCGATCAGAGAATCATCATCGACCGACAGCGCGCAACGGAACACGGGCCAGGAACAGGTCAGCCGAATCTCGCGCGCGAAATTCTCCGCCGTATTCGTGGCCAGAACGATGATAGACAACCAGCATCTCATCACCAGCTCGCACCGCCGTCGCGTACGAGCTGTCATGGTTTCCGTCGAGAGGACCCAACAGACAATAGGGCTGAAGCTGCCCGTCGTCGTACGTGTAGACCATTGTCGCCTGGTCCAAATCGCGGCCCGCGACCGCCGACCGCGGCTCCGCCGAATCGGCGGGCGGATCGTAAGCCAGCAACCGAGAGATGAGATAGGTGACCCCCTCAAAAGTGTAAACCGAGTGCCCCGACAGATGCCTGCCCGACGGGCGCTGATGCCACTGCTCGTAGGGCGGTGGCGACTCGAGAATGAACCCGCCCACAGTGACCTGTGAGCGCAAGAAAGCCGTCAGTCGACCCCGCCCATCAAACGACAGTGTGGTTTCACTTTCTCCCTGACCGGCTCGAATAGTCGACACCTGTTGCCAGCGGATGCCGTCGGTCGAGGTCACCAACTGGGCGGTCCGCTGCCGGACCGAACCCGGACGGTGGGCCCCCGCGTAAAAGCGTCCCTGCCACTCGACCGGCTTCCAGAGAATAAATCCCGGCTGGTAAACCACCTGCGGCAGACTCCAGCTACGGCCGTCTTCGGTGAACGTCACCGAAACCCGAAACCGACCCTCGTGAAGGCTGTTGATATAGAGATATAGCCGCTTCTTTGTGACCAACAACTGAGCATCTCGATCGTCTCCCGACACGTCCCATTCGCGCGACTTCACCCAGGTCCGGGTATCCCCAGAGCGGAGCACCACAAGATCTCCGTCGCGGGCCACGTGCCCGCTCGCCTTGCGAAAGGCCAGCCAGTACGAATCCCGCCAATGCGCCAGCGCAGCAAACGCGTTGTGGCGCCCATCTGACACCACTTTGCGGATCTCGCGTGGTTTTACCGGTGGCTCGACCAACTGAGCCTCTCCGGGCGACAGCGCGAACAGCCAGATCGCGATCGGGCAACGCAGCCAAGATCGGCTTCTCGTGAGACGCTGCATCGACGGGCTCCCAAATTCCGAATTGCTTGAAAATCGTCCACGAGTAACAGCAGCGGCGTTCGATTGACATGGACCGTTGACCGTGCTCGGACCGCGCAATGGCGACATCCGCCCGAACACAGTCAGCGACCCCGGGATCCCACAACGATACGGCTCGGGGTATCGCGAACAGGACGGACATCTAGTCGCCCAGCTTCCAGCGCACGACGTGGAATTGGGTGTGTCCCGTCACATCATCCCAACCGATTTTCTCGCCGTAGTAAGATCCGGTGAGGGTCAGCATCTGTTCGCCGTCCAAAGTGATCGTGCGGGCAAAACCGGCCACCAGCCCGTTCGACAAATAGTAGACTTCATCCCGCCAGGTCTTCCCCTCGTCGTCGCTGACCATGGCGCGGGCGCTGCTCATTGGCCGCGGGTAACGGTGATCGTGAACCATCACCAGACGCTTGTTACGCAAGCCCACCGCAGCACCGTGACACTGTCCGCATTCGCTGGTGACCTGGCGGTTGCGAGACCACGTTTTGCCACCATCCACCGAGTCGGCGATGAACACGTGTTTGTAGGGAATGGTGTGATTCCACCGCTGAGCGCCGGTCCGCTCCAAGATGTCGGGAGGGTCGCTCGGCAACTGTGGACGCTGATAGCGAATGACCGCCGCGAGGCGTCCCGACGGCAACGCGGCGATATTGATCTCGTGCCCCCAGTGACCGATCGTGGTCGGTTCGGAGAAGGTCCGACCGCCGTCCTCGGAGCGGTAGAACAGAGAGCGAACATCGGTCCACTCTTTTCCCTTCAAATACACGGCGGAAACCGCCGCAACCAGCGCACCTCCCGGAAGCACGTCGAGGCTGCCGAGCCGCACGTCTTGCGTGCCGAGAGTCACGCCGATCCGGCTGACTTCCTTCCAGGAGCGCCCCATGTCGGCCGAAACGGAGAAGGCAATCTGGCCGGGTTNCACCGACCGGCCGCGAACCCAGGTTCCGTCGGACAGCACGCGCATTTGCATGAAATGATTGTCCGGCACTTTGGTTCCGTCGGTCTCGCGGCGTAGGTGCGTCCAGGTCTTGCCCCCATCGCTGGAACGCGACAACACCGAACACTGGGCCGCATACAGCGTCTGATCCGGTCCTACAAACAACTCCAGTCGCTGTACGTGGCCGCACGGATCGAGCGGTAACGGTGTTTTTTGGACCGCTACTTGGTTCAATCGCCCCGCTTTGGCGTGCAGGATGTAGTTCGCCCGCTGCATCGCGCGCANTTGCTCGGGCCGTACTTCGACGCCACCCATCCCGATCGTCGACCAGCCGTCCTGCGCATACTCGGGCGCTCGACTTTCCTCCGCGGCGACTGNCTGCTGCGCCGCACACCAGAGCACGGTGGAGACCACCGAGTAAACGACTGCGCACTTCATCGCGTACCTCTCGAGGTCGAAAGTCTGCCCGCTCTCCTGGTTGCACCACCGCCGGGTTCGGTTACGTTGGACGGTGATTTGGCGGATGCACGACCATCGTACCAGGCGCAACCGTCAACGACGACTACACGTTTGGCGATCACCTGCTGACCCCGGGTAAAACGGGCATCGCCCGGACCGCACCCGCCGACGGGGCGCCCGTCGCGGGTGTCCTGCAGGGGGCCGTCATCCGCGGGATCGGCGGCGAGACGCCGGACCCCTGCAGCGACCACCGACCCAGCCAACCTCGTGGAGCGCCCCATGTCTGGAAGTCGACGCGTGCTGCCACTGATCTGCCTGGCCGCGAGCCTGGGTGCCCTGCCGGCGGCAGCCCAGTGGCAGCGTCTCCAGCGCGTGCCGGTCTACGATGCACCGCGCTGCGCGCGGTACCCATCGATCGCCACCACCGCGGACGGTTCGCTGCTGGTGATGTTCACGCGGCAGTCCGCGGCCCAGCNAGNCGACGGGCAAGGCGACTTGATGCTGGCCCACTCGAGCGACCGCGGCAACAGCTGGTCGATGCCCCGGACCGTCTACGCATCGCCGGGCGGCGAACCGCGGGCAGCCGGCACGCTTACGCGCCTCACCAGCGGGGCGCTGATCGCGCCGTTCGCGGTCCTCGACGACCGACAGGCAACCAGTCGGTTCCGCCTGCTGGCTTCAGCGGACGGCGGGCGCCATTGGACAACACGCGATCCCCAGGTCGACGTGCCGCTCGCCTGGTGGGCGCCGCGCGGCAAGCTGATCGAAACCGCCGACGGCATGCTCACGATGGCCGTCTACGGGGCGACAACCCGCGATCGCTTGAAACGGACGGTCCACCAGTGCGGCTTGCTGCGGTCCCGCGACGGCGGCCAGACCTGGGGAGGTTACTCGGTCGTCACGCACGGCTCACGGCCCGTCATCGGCGCCGCGGACGCCTCGCGGTTCAGCTTTGAAGGACCCTCACTGGCCGTGCTGCCCGACGGTCGCTGGCTGGCTGTGGTGACCGCCCGCCGTCTGAACGCCGCCGGCGACGGTCCGAGCCCCGTCAACGCCGGCCCCGGATCGCCCCAACTGCTGTGCCGGTTGTGGAGCCGCGATCAGGGTCGNAGCTGGAGCCNGCCCGATCAGTTGATGCCGGGAGCCTGGCCGGCGGTCGCCGTCGCCGGNCGGCACACNCTGTGCGTCAACACGTTGTGGTGTGGATGGGGCGAAATGCGACTGGAGATCAGCCGCAACGGATTTGATAGTTTCTTCCAGGAAGNCCGCNTGATGACGCGCGAGTGGACGCGTGGAATGGCCAACCAACCTCAAGAAACGCCACTTCCGCCGACCGTACCGTTCCTGGCGGATCGCTGGCCGTACGAACACTACGGTTATCCGTCCGCGGTGGCACTCGACCCACAGAACGTGGTGGTCGTGTTCACCGACCAGCAACGCGGCACCACACAAATCGACGGCCCGCAGGCGAGTCGCATTCCCTACGATCGGGAACGCATTCAGACCGTGTTTTACCGGCGACACCCGGCGACCTCACGTGACACTCCGACCCCAACGAAGCGGCCCGCCGGCCGTTGGGTGCTCTCTGAAAGAGTGATCGTACCGAACCTCAGTGGCGGAATGGCACAGCTGCCCGGCGGAGACCTGCTCGGCAAGGTCAGCGAGGTCCTCAGCCGCTCCTCCGACAGTGGGCGGACCTGGCGCCCCATCGGCGGCGCCACCACCCCCGAGCAGCCAAGCGCTCTGGGCGTGCTGCGGAGCGGGCGGTGGCTGGTCGCCACCGTGCAAGTCAACCAGGAATGGAAAAGCAAGGGCGGCCCCCAGCGNGTTGGAAAGGAGGGGGGTTATCCCACGTTTCGGCTCACGGGCGAATCGTACGACGCCAGCATTGTGGTCCACTATTCCGACAACGAAGGACAAACGTGGCGGTCCGGGCCTGCGTTCAAGGGACCGATGCAATGGGCGCTCCCCTCGGTTAGTCATTTTATCGAGAGTGGCGACGGCCGTGTGGCGTTGCCGATCTTCGGGTGCGTGACCGACGAAGAGATGAGTTCTTACTCCGCATCGAATGGAGTCATCCGCTCGCGCGACGGCGGAAAAACCTGGGGAGATTTCTCGTTTGTGTTTCGTACGCAAGGCAAAGGGCCAGGCGACCTGCAACCGGAGCCACGCTATTCCGAAATGGACATCGTTCAATTATCGGGCGGCGAATGGGTCGCCTGCAGTCGCAATGAACGCATCACGATGGGACCGGCGGGTTGGGGCGCCAACGACCTGGCAANCAGCACCGATCGGGGACGAACCTGGACGAAAACCGGGGGCACCCTGGTCGGTGTCAGCCAGCAAAAAGGGCTCGCGCTTCCCCACGGCGGCTTCGCGCTGACGTGGCGCGCCACCTCATGGCAGTCCTCCGGTGTGGCCATTAGCTATGACCGGGGTCGCAGTTTTGATTACCTGCTTACCGGTCCGTACGAGACGATCAACGCATTTGTCATCGACGACGATCATTTCGTCGTTTTTACCGCCAAGAGTCACCGCAGCGACAGCTCGGCCGGGGTCTACCGATGGGTGCCGGGCGAGTAGCGGCCAGCTGCATTGCTCCGCCAAAAACGATCTCGCGAGATCCGCACTAGGGAAACCGCCATGTCCAACNGCCCTCCCTGCCATGACACCGCTGCCACAGGGCAAACATCGCCGGGCGGCGCGACCCGCCTCGCCGCGCTGCTGGTTCTGGTGGCCGCGAGCGCCCCCTGGCCGTTTGTGGCGCAGCTGGCGATCTCCGCCGAGCCGCCCCGCAGCTTTACGAATTCGCTCGGNCTGAGATTGCTCGAGGTCAAGGGAAAGCGGTTCCAGGCCTGGACGCCGAGNCTNTCCCGCTACGGACGNATGATGGGGGACGGCGGCGATGCAGACGTGGCGTTTGCNCTCAACCGNCCACGGGTGACGGTCCCGGTCGAGTTGCCGGATTACTGGCTCAGCGAATTTCCCGTCACCAACCAACTGTACCGCGAGTTCNTCGAGGCAACCGGTTACCAGCCGCCGAGCGGCAAACTCGTCAGCTACTACTGGCAGCGTTCGCGCGGCGAGCCCTGGAAGCTCGACCCGTTCCAAGCCGACAACCTGCCGGTCACCGGCGTCAATGACGCGGACCTGGAGGCCTTCTGCCAATGGCTGTCGAAAAAAGAGGGCCGCCGCTACCGGGCGCCGACGATTTACGAGTTCGAGTTCGCCAATCGCGCCGGCACCGATACCAACTTCTGGTGGGGCGACCTGCCCGACGTCCGCAAGATGAACTACGGCCCGTCATTGGTCGGCCACCCGACACCCGTGGGGGCATATCCGCCCAACCCGTGGGGTTTTTACGGCATGCACGGCAATGTCTGGCAGTACTGCCACGATCAGAATCGCTATGCGGCGATGGGCGGCGCGTTCAACTGCCCCCCACGCTGGACCGGGGCTGACGCCTGGGGCAACTTCGCCGAGGGCCCGCACATGATGCGGCTGCTGACGTCGAGTTTTCGCCTGGCGTGCGACGCCGATCAAGGAGTCCCCCGACCCGGAGATCTGGCAGCACCTCGTGTCAAACCGGCCAGCGGCCAGGGTGTCACCTTCCCCNAGNTGACGATCTCGGTCGGTGAGCCAATCGACCTGGGCCCGCTGCCCACCAACGCAGCATTCTTCATGACGACCCGCGCCGGGACGTGGATTCTCAACAACAGGCGCTCCACCGACCGAGGCCAAACCTGGCAGCCCTGCGAGACGATCGGGGAGGCGTTCTGTCAATTGGCCGACGGAACGATCCTGGCGGTCCCCGGCGCCGATTCGGGCGGCGGCCGCGTCACATTTGCCAGCCCACTGGGCGGTCAGTCGGCGCTGCGGATTCAGACTTCTCGAGATGAGTGGAAGACGGTCGAGACCCACACCGCCTCGATTCACGTTCCNCTGGCAGAGTTTTTCTTGGCCGTGCGTGGCCTGATTGAACTGGACGACGGGCGACTGCTGATGACGATGTACGGTCGGATGAACGGCGACCGGGTACGCGAGGATTCTCCCGTCGGTTTCGAACTCGACAATCCCTGGATCAAAACGCGCGTGATCCTAGTGGAGTCCACCGATCGCGGCCGCAACTGGCAGTATCGGTCCACCATCAGCTACAACCCACAGCTCGGTTTCGAAGGCCAGAACGAAAGCGATTTGATTCGTCTCCCGAACGGACTATTGGCAGTCTTTATGCGAACTGGAATCCACGGATACGTCGACCGCCACGGTCGCCAGAGTCTCGATCAGCCACTGCTGATGGCCTGGTCCGCCGACCAGGGGAGCAACTGGAGCGAGCCACGGCGGATCCATGTGGGGGACCGCCTGATCCCCGGGATTTACCCGCGGGTGTTGCTCACCGAACAGAACGTGCTGGCGGTACTGCGTTGCCGACCCGATGGCAGCGTGATCTTCAGCCCCGATGGCAGCGGGTCTTTCTGGAGCGATGAGCAAGTCCACTACCGGCCCGGGTCGGGGCCCGAACACGCGGGCATGCAGGACATGGCATTGATCGGTCCGCATACGATGCTGGTCATCGATATCGTTCGAGACGGCAACTGGCGCGCCCGCGGAATCCCGATCACCGTCGTACGCAAAGACGCCGCGGTGGACAGTGACCCACCTTAAACGGTGGCTCGACCTGACCCACACGGCCTCCCCGGCGAGCCGTTAGACGTCCGTAAAACCGACCTGCGACTGGAGCAGCATCCGATGAAGCACTGGCGATCCCCGAGCCGGCACCTGCTGGCCATCCTGGCATGCGGCGCGGCGACCGCGGTCGGCTACCGCACCGACGGTGCCGATGATCCCGTCACCGTACCGCTCGGCCAGCGACAGCTTTTCCTGGACGACCACGGAATCGCGAAAATCGACGGGTTGGTGCGCAAACTGCATCGGCCTCGCAAAGTCGGCGCGGTGATTCGCAGCCCCAATCCGAAAGACACGCTGCAGACACGCACGGCCCCCGTCTGGGATCCCCACCAGCAGCAGTTCAAGTTCTGGATCTTGGGGTCCGAAGCATCATTCTGGCAGAGCCCCGATGGACTCAACTGGCAGCCGGGACCCAAGCCTAATCTGACGATCCGAATGGTCGTCTACGATCCCGCCGATCCGGATCCTGCACGGCGTTTCAAGGCGGCCCTGTTGAACACGGGATTTGCGGTCTCGTCCGACGGCGTCACCTGGACTCGGCTCGACACGCCCGCCATCCAAAGCGCAGACGAAGGCAACTTCAGCTTCGATCCACAACACGGGTTGTTCATCCACACGGTCAAACGGAGTGGGCCCTACGGCCGCTCGGTGGCGATTGCCACCAGTCGTGACTTCGCGAATTGGAACGACCACGGGGTCGTGTTTCATGCCGACGAACTCGACCAGCAGATCGGCCGCCGGCGAATCGCCGAGCGGCTGGCGAATCCGACCCTCAAGCAAACCGAATACAACACACCTGAGCACTACAGCGTGCAAATCTACAACATGGGCGTGTTCCACTACGAAGGGCTGTACATCGGGTTGCCATCGATGTACCACCACACGGGGAAAGTCCCCACCGACTGGCCCGGTTTCGACCAACTCAATCTGTCGCCCTATATCCTCGGCCTGGTGCGCAAGTACGGCGACTACACCGGGTTCTACAATATCCAGCTGGCCTGCAGCCGCGACCTGGTGCACTGGCAGCGGGTCGGCGAGCGCGAGCCCTTCCTGACCGCCTCTCCGGTGGGTGCCGGGGCGTACGACCTGCAGACGATCATCGGCCCATCGGCCCCGGTGGTGCGCAACGACGAACTCTACTTTTACTACACCGGGATCAAACAATATGCGTTTGTGGGATCGGGCAACGACCCGAGTTACGAAGATTATGTCCCCGACGCCGGCGCCATCTGCCTGGCAGTGCTGCGGCGCGATGGCTTCATTTCACTCGACGCCGACGGTTCGGAGGGCCAGCTTACGACCAGGCCGTGTACGCTTCCCGGTGGTCGACTGTTCGTCAACGTCGGGATGCGTAAGCAGGGACAACTGCGCGTCGAAGCGCTCGATCGCAACGGGGAGGTCCTGGCGGCTTCGGCGCCGATGACGCGCGATCAGCGCCGCGGTGAGGTGGTCTGGGAACGCGGCAGCCTCGCGAAACTGAAAGGACAGGTAATCCGCCTGCGGTTCTCGCTGCGGCACGGCAGTCTGTATTCGTACTGGTACCAGGATTCGTAACCGGACGAGGGAATCCGATCCGCGATAGACCCGATCGGACACGGCACCGGGGCTGATCGTCAACATCGGTGTTAATACGTCAGCGCTGGAGCAGACCGGAAAACCTGACACACGACCGCCTCGACAACATTTCTCTTTTTCCCACACCGGAGAACTCGATGTCCGATCGCCATCNCCAATCGTCGCACCGCTGCCACCGACGGACACTGNTGGGTGCCGGCCTGGCCAGTCTCCCACTGGGNCTCTCGGCCCGNGCCGCGGTCGGCGCCGCGACTTCCAACGTCGCTGCGGGGGCGGAAGACAAAGTCCGCGCCCGGCTGAAGGGACCGATGGCATCGATCACCATGCCCTACAACAAGGATTTCTCGATCGACCACGGCGCACTGCGCGGCTGGGTCGATGCCATGTGCGAGAAAAAAGTCCCGATCCTGTTCCTGACCTACGGTGACAGTGAACTCTACAACCTCACCGAGGCCGAAATCGAAGCGGTCATTCGGACCGTCGCCGGGCAGGCGCGNGGCCGGGCGCTGGTCACAGGGGGTACGCCGCGGGGCTGGACCGGGCGACTCGTCCAGTTTATCAATCGCCTCGAGGACTCTGGCGTCGACGCCATGAGCGTCCATCTGTATTCGCAAAACGAAGAGGAGGTCTATCGCGCATTGTCGCAAGTCTCCGAGCAGACACGGCTGCCGCTGTTGGGCTATGAATCGAAATGGTCGACCGACCTGGTGAAACGCGTAGCGCAGATCCCGCGGATGATCGGTATCAAGTGCCACGCCGAACTGTACCGCTACTACGACTTCATTCGGGCGACCCGCTCACACGGATTCGGCGTATTGAGCGCCGGGCAAATGAAACATTTTCTGTTCGGCTACCTGATCGGCTCGCCCGCCTATTTGTGCCCGCTGGCTCCGTTCGCGCCGCAGATCGCGCTGCGATTCTACCAGTCGCTGCGCAGCGGTGACGTCGAAGCCGCGCGTCAGGTGATCTTCGATTTTGAAGAACCCCTGCTGAAGCAAACCATCCCGCTGGGCTATCCCCACGCGTACAAATCGGCCCTGTACCTGACCGGACACTTCAAGACGAACTTGATGCGGCCTCCCAAACGTACCAACTCGATGGAACAGATCGAGCCACTCTCCAGGTTCCTGAAAGAGAAGGGGATCACGGGTTGATGCGATCCGAGATCCGCTCGTGAAAGCCAATGTCAACTCGGCCGGTGTCGTTGACGCCATCGCTTTGCGTGGCCCATTCATCGAGACCCGTGAAGGCCGCCAGTTCGGATCCGGCGTCGATGCAGGGGCTCGACTTGGCTTGTCCCGCAGCGGTGCTGGCGAGATAATAAACACCGTGTGGGCCAGGGGAAAACAGTGGGTCGGTGTTGAAATTCTCCCGCCGGTCGACCATTTCCGCAGGTACCCCTCCCTGAACGCAACAGTGACTCAAGGTACCTCCCGCATCTGTGACCTGGAAGGAAATCCGATTTCCCCAGACAATCGAGTTCACGATCTGCGGCGCGGCTCGCTGGCTGAGGGCAATTCCCGCGCCCCGCGCCCCGCTCACCGTGCAATTCACGATCCGTACCCGGTCGGCGCCGCCGACAATGCGCACTGCGTGTTCCGGTCCACGCTCCCCCTGGGCCGTGACGAGCACGTTCTGGAGTGTGAAACGCCCCGCTTGCGCGTTGAGATTAATATGGGTCGCCCGGGTGTTCCGAATACGAACCTGGGTACCCGTGAGCGGTTGCGGACCACCCGGTTGGGCACGGTTCTTGGCCCCGTAGTCCCATCCCAGGTGGAGGGCGCCGAACTGCCCCCCGACGACGTCGACACGCTCCAGGGGTCCATAAAACAGTACGGGCGCCGAGCAAGACACATCGACCAGTCGTACACCCACCAGGCGATTCTGTGGAAACTGGTCGCGCGGCGCGCTGTGGCTGTAGATCCCGTATTTCCCACCCACCTCGGTGATCTTCACCCGCCTCAGTTCGATGTCGCGTGAGACATCGATCGGACCGGCGGTCCAGTGGTTACGAATGCCGAACGCGTTTCCGCGCGGAACCCGGCTCACCGAACAATCCACGACGCGGACATGCCTCACTCCATCTTCGATCTCCCAGGCGTTCCCGGTCGAGTTGGGAGCATTACGCGCGTGGCAATTCACAAACCGGATGTGACTCGTGATGGCACCCGAACCTTTGTCCGCGTCTCCGCTGGCGTCGAAGGCGTCCTCGGTCCAGTCTTCGATGACACAGTCGCGCGCTTCACAGTGGCTCGACCCGGCGCCAAAATCCAGGCCGACAAACGGCCGTATAATCTTCACGTCCTGGACCCGCATCCGCTGGGCGTACTCGGCGACAATCGCGCGCGGGTTGTAGTAATCGTCCTGGCGGTAGATGTTGGCATCGATCGTGAGCCCCAGAATGCGCACCTCTTGCAAGGGGTGTTGGCGACTTCCGGCGACGTGAATCACATGCACCTGACTCGCCGTGGTGCGCTGTTCCCGCGTACCATTTGCGGCGCCGTCGGCCAACTTGATCTTGCTGGTCTGCGCGCCCCCCTCCCCGACCGAAAAGGCCAACTCGCCCGACCGCTTGCCTCAGCCGGGCCCGCTGGTG
>PADE01000061.1 GCA_002702965.1 Planctomycetaceae bacterium | reverse complement strand
GCCACGATCATGACCGACCCGGACACCGCCGATCGCACCTACATCGAGCCGTTGACCTGGGAACTCGTCGCGACCGTCATCGAACAAGAACGTCCCGACGCTCTGTTGCCGACGCTCGGAGGTCAGACGGGACTGAACTTGGCGATGGATCTTCACCGCCATGGGGTGCTCGAGAAATTTGACGTCGCCATGATCGGCGCGAACGCGGCCGTCATTGCCAAAGCCGAAGAACGCGACCAATTCAAAGCGGCGATGGAGCGGATCGGTCTCGCGGTCTGCCGGGGGAAAACGGTGCGAACGATTGAGGCTGCCCGCCAGGTGGTGGAGGAAGTGGGGCTTCCCTGCGTGGTTCGCCCCAGTTTTACGCTCGGCGGCAGCGGTTCAGCGATCGCCTATAACCGCGATGAACTCGATCAGCTCTGCCGCAACGGTTTGGATCAATCTCCTGTGACCGAGGTGCTGATCGAGGAGTCGATCCTGGGTTGGAAAGAGTACGAGATGGAGGTGATGCGCGATCTCGACGACAACGTCGTGATCATCTGCACGATCGAAAACTTCGATGCGATGGGAGTCCACACAGGAGATTCGATTACGGTTGCGCCCGCGCAGACGCTGACCGACAAAGAGTATCAGCGAATGCGCGACGCGAGTCTCGCGGTGATTCGGGAAATCGGTGTGGAGACCGGGGGATCGAATATCCAATTCGCGGTTCAACCCGAAACAGGCCGGATGGTGGTAATCGAAATGAACCCGCGCGTCAGTCGCTCCAGCGCGCTGGCGTCCAAGGCAACGGGATTTCCGATTGCCAAGATCGCGGCCAAACTAGCGGTGGGCTATCGTCTTCACGAGTTGCCCAACGATATTACTCGACAGACACGCGCCTGTTTCGAACCGACCATCGACTACGTCGTCACCAAAGTCCCTCGATTTGCGTTCGAGAAATTTCCCGAAGCAGACGCCACGTTGACGACCCAAATGAAAAGTGTCGGTGAGACGATGGCCATCGGACGAACCTTCAAGGAGTCATTCCAGAAGGCGCTGCGAGGCCTCGAAGTGGGCAGTTTCGGGCTGGGCTGCGATCAGCGAGATTCCTGGGGGACGGAAGATCAGCCGGACGAGGACCAGATCCGCTCGAGACTGGCAACTCCCAACGCGGAGCGGCCGTGGTACATCCGCTACGCGCTGAAGCAGGGGATGACGCAGGACGAAATTTACCGTCTCACGGCGATCGACCCGTGGTTTCTCGACCAGCTATCGCAGATCGTCGAGTGCGAAGAAACCCTGGGTCAGCATCACGATCTCGCGGAGGTCGACCGCGATACATTCCGCTGGGCGAAACGTTTTGGGTTTGCAGACCGGCAATTGGCGACGATCTGGAACACCGACGAGTTGGCCGTCCGAACGGCCCGCCAGGCTCACGGTGTGCTCGCCACTTTCAAGTCGGTCGATACCTGCGCCGCGGAATTCGAAGCCTATACGCCCTATTACTATTCGACCTACGAAGAGGAAGACGAGACGCCCGCCCGTAAACCAGGTCAGCGACGGGTGATGATCCTAGGAGGCGGGCCGAATCGGATCGGTCAGGGGATCGAATTTGATTACTGTTGTTGCCATGCCAGTTTTGCTCTCCGCGAACTGGGGATTCAGTCGATCATGGTGAATTCAAATCCGGAGACGGTGAGTACCGATTACGACACCAGCGATGTGCTTTTTTTTGAGCCGCTGACGACCGAAGATGTGCTTAATATTTGTGACCGAATCGAACCGGATGGCGTGATCGTCCAATTTGGAGGGCAGACTCCTTTGAATCTGGCGCGCGGGCTGGCCAGTGCGGGGATCCCGATTATCGGAACGAGCGTGGAGACGATCGAAGCCGCCGAGGATCGCGAGAAATTCCAGCATCTGCTCAACGAATTGGGTCTCAGACAGCCCGCCAACGCGATTGTCCGGACGATGAGCCAAGCCCGTGGCGCCGCCCAACAGGTGGGCTTTCCGTCCCTGGTGCGTCCCAGTTATGTGCTCGGCGGCCGCGCCATGGAGATCTGTTATGACCAGACGCAGTTCGAGCGCTATGTCGCCGAGGCGTTCGCTGTGGCGCAGGGGCAGCCCGTGCTGATCGACCGATTCCTCGAAGATGCCACCGAAGTCGATGTCGATGCCGTCTCTGACGGCCAGAAGGTGGTCGTCATGGGAGTCATGGAACATATCGAGGAAGCGGGCGTACACTCGGGTGATTCGGCTTGTGCGATTCCACCCTACAGTTTGCCAGGTCCGGTGGTACAGGAAATTCGAGAGGCCACTGAGGCCATGGCGTTGCGTTTGCAAGTGGTCGGTTTGATGAATGTCCAATTTGCGGTGAAGAAGGAGGACGGCAAACCGTTGGTCTACGTGTTAGAAGTCAACCCGCGGGCGAGCCGTACGGTACCGTTTGTCGCGAAAGCGACGGGCGTACCGGTCGCTAAGATCGCAGCCAAATTGATGGCCGGTCAGACATTGGCGCAGTTGGGAATCGACCGTGAGCCGATTCCGTCTCATGTATCGATCAAAGAGAGCGTTTTCCCGTTCCGCAAATTTGTCGGGGTTGACATCGTTTTGGGACCTGAGATGCGCAGCACCGGTGAAGTCATGGGTATCAGCGAGCGTTTTTCGATCGCGTTTGCCAAGAGCCAACTGGCAGCAGGCGTCGTGCTGCCGGAGTCTGGGAAGATCTTTTTGAGCGTTTCGGGACGACACAAACAGAAGTTTGTTCCGTTGGCTCGGCGACTCTCGGCGCTCGGTTACGAATTGGTTGCCACGATCGGGACAGCTCGGGTCTTGCGAGCGGGCGAGATCGAGGTCGATGAGGTCAAGAAACTCGCCGAAGGGCATCCGAACCTGCTCGATTTGCTGAAGAACGACGAAGTCGCTTTGATCATGAACACCCCGAACGGAAAAGGGGCGCGGACGGACGAAGGTAAGATTCGCGCGGCTGCCGTGCAGGCTGGCGTTCCGTCGATCACCACACTGCAGGCCGCCGAAGCGGCTGTGCGGGCGATGGAAGCGCTCCGTGAGGAGGAGATCACCGTGCAAGCGCTGCAGGACCGATTTGCGGGGACGGGATGACCGGGTCCCCCGAGGGGCCTGATCGAGGAGAAATGCTGTAATCGGAGGGGTCGTCAAGCAGCAATCACCGCCGGGGATGTTAAAACTTGACACGCTGCCCGGGATCGGTAGGCTTACAGGCCGCCCCGACAACAACCCCCGTCAAGTTTCGCACAGGATGAGGATGATGAAACGGCCCCGACTGCGATCCGCGGTATGCTTTGCTCTGTGGATTCTTATCCCCGCATTGGCAACCCGAGGTGATGATCACTGGCCGCGGTTTCGGGGGGTCGGCGGCGCGGGGATCAGTAGTCAGAAAGGTCTGCCTGTTCAATGGAACGAGAACGCCTACGCGTGGAAAACGGAGCTTCCTGGATTGGGGCACTCGTCACCTAGTGTGTGGGGTGACCATTTGTTCTTGGCTTCTGCGGAGGCCGGCGGTCAGAGCCGCATTTTGCTCGCTATCGACACGGCCACGGGCAAGGTTCGCTGGCGTCAGAAATT
This sequence comes from Planctomycetaceae bacterium, assembly GCA_002702965.1. Taxonomy (GTDB): domain Bacteria; phylum Planctomycetota; class Planctomycetia; order Pirellulales; family Pirellulaceae; genus UBA9264. The sequence continues at coordinate 17,734 of PADE01000061.1, read as the reverse complement.
GCCCGGTCAGCCCCATGCCAAACACGAATTGAACAGCTTTGCGTCTGCCACTCCGGCGACCGATGGGAAGCGTGTCTTTGCGCTGTTCGCGTCAGATCAGGACTTTCTGGTTGTGGCCTATGATTTTGCGGGTCGCCAGGTCTGGAAACGGGATCTGGGAAAGTTTTACAACCAGCATTCGCACGGCTGTGGTACATCGCCCATTGTGTTCGCGGGACAGGTGATCATCGCCAACCAACAGGACGGTGCATCGTCGGTCGTGGCGCTGGATGCGGAAACCGGCAAGACACGTTGGACAAGCGCGCGAAAAGTCCGCTTGACGGCTCACTCGACCCCTGTCGTCCTGAGTCGCAAAGATCAAGTTCCACGGTTGTTCTTCACGAATACCGGAGACGGCATTTCATCGTTGGACGCACTGACGGGGGCATTGTTGAGTCGTGCGGACGTGTTCACGTCGCGTTGCGTTGGTTCTCCAGTGGTCGCCGATGATATCGTCGTGGCGACTTGCGGCGGCGGCGGACGGGGTCAGTTCTTGGCAGCCATCCCGGTGGATGGAGACGGCGATCTGTCGGCTCAGGACGCGGTCTGGACGCGTGACCGGAACCTCCCTTACGTTCCCACGCCGATCGCCTACAAGGGGCATCTGTTTCTGTGGGGTGACAACGGGGTCGTGGTCTGTCTGGAAACGCAGAGTGGTCGTGAGGTGTGGACGCAGCGCGTGGGAGGGATCTATTCCGCGTCACCGGTATGTGTTGATGGCAAACTCTATTGCATCGCCCGCGATGGAACGGTACTCGTGATGGCCGCCGGGCCGAGCTACGCGTTGCTGGGCAAGAGCAGTCTCGGGGAATCGTGCCATAGTACTCCCGCGGTGGCTGGAGGCCGGATGTTCATTCGCGGTTTCGAACATCTGTACTGTCTCAAAGCCCGCTAGTGGGCCTGCGGCGCACCCTGTCTCCGCGGACTCCGCGTCGGCTCAACCGCCGTTCCAGAACAACGCGTAGAGCCAGGGGTGTTGCCACGGATTGAAGAATCCGTACCCCGCCGATCCGATGCTGACTAACAGCAGCAGATACGTCATCCAGCGCCTCCACGCTGCCCGACTCATCACGTCTGCAGCGGGAAGCAGGCAGATCAGCCACAAGGGCGTAAACCAAAACATCCAGCGAAATCCGCAAGCCACACCACCGTAGTTTCGGTCTTGCAGTGGACGCCCCACATAAAACGCCAGACAGACCAGGGTCAGAGTGATCGTCAGCGCGGCGAACCACCGCCGGGCCGTCGTCTGCTCCCGGCCCGACCACAGCCAGGCTCCGTAGCACGCCAGTAGCCAGATGGGGGTCAGCGAAATCAGCCCGTGGTGTCCGATCAGGACATGCAGTGCGTAGATCACATGAGAGGGCTCACCGCGATCGATAAGGCTGCGTTTCGAGCTCTGCCAGTAACTGTCTGGATAATCGTACCAGTGATCCCACTCGCGAATCTGGATGTCGCCCCCCGCGGTCGCCACCAGCGCGAACCGCTGCTCCGATTGAGGGTCGTAGAGTTCGCGCCGTCGCGGTTGCCGGGTCGAGAGAAGCTGGGCCCCGTCGGAAATCTTCCGGCCGACCGCGGCCAGGCGATGCCGGGCAGTCGGCAGCAAGTCGGCACCCCACGGGTCATTCCCGAAGGCCTCGGTCAACGTGGTCAGTACGGGGCCGTCGCCGCGGTGCGCATACGGAGGACGCCAGGTACCATGCGCCAGGTAATTGGTTCCGAAGAATCCAGCGGCTACCAGGCTGGCGGCTGGCAGGAAGGCACAGCATGTCTGCCACCTGGCGCGGAGGAACAAGCCCGCGCCGAACAGCGCCAGAAAGGAGAGCGCTGGCAGTTCGTTGGCCGCCGCAAACGCGGCAAACAGGCCAGCCACGGCGAACCGCCAGGTCGGGCAGGCGTTGGATCGCCACACCGGCAGGATCACCACGAGCGCAATCAGGACGCTGATCGCGGCCGGTAAATGGTTGTTGAGAGTGACCGAAAACGTCGTCAAGAAGGTGCCCCAGGTGGCACACGCCATTACCAGCACACGCCCCCAATGGGTCGTTCCATAGTGCTCGATCATCACCGCGAGGAGAAGAAAATACAAGATTAGCGGTGCGACAAAAAACACGATCAGAAGGGAGCGGATGACCAAGAACGGATGTTGTGCCACGGTGGCACGAGTCAGTGTCTGCAGGCACCAGTAAGGACCTGCCAACAAGGTTGGCAGAAGGGGTGGCTTGCTCGAATAGAGATGCTGGCGTCCGTCCTCTCCGCGGTGCTGTACCATGTCGATTGTGTGCCAGGGCCGGCGGTTGGTCTTTTGTGGATGGCGTTCGTTTACGAAAGCATCGATGGCGTAGGTTCCGTGGTCGACCAGTGCGCGGATGGTGCACCACCGACTTCGGTCGTTGGCGCTCAGCATCGGGGTGTAGGTGTCGCGACTCCGGACCAGAAAGACACGGCCGGTGTTGACGCTGATCGCTGTCGCGATCAACAGAAAGTACAGCGTCCGCCGGGACGCGGCGTTTCCCGCGGTGCGCTCAGGTTGCTTGAGTAACAACGAGTACACTACCGGCAACAAAACCCCGGCTGTGGCACCGATACAGCCACCTACTAACGGTGCCTCGCTGTCATTGCCGTGACCGGCATCATTGAAGGTTCTGAACAGGAAACCGACGAGAGCACCTAGAGCACCCCCAATGGTGATCGGTGCAACCAGATACCCAATCCAACGTCCTCTGTTCATTCCTCAATCCCCTAATCTCGTCCCTAATAATATAGAGCCCGTCCCGCTGGCGTGGGGGGCGGTGGGCGGGGACCGACTGGTGGGCCTGCGTGGGGCCGAGGTGGAGTGGGCTAGTTCGCGATCTTGCAGTTCGGCAATGCCTTCGGGAGTACGACGATGGATCCGTCGCTGATTCGGGTATTTGCCACGTTGCGGACCTTCAGGATAGTCGGCTGTGTGAGGTGTACCAGCCCCGTTGGGTTCCCGCTTGAGCGAGAACCGACAGCGGGAAAACCGATCGTCGGCGGGAGGACTTCAGTCTGGTGAAGACGGGCTTTCGGGCGGTGCAGAGTCGTCCGGTGTCGAGGCGTTTACCCGAGAGGAAATCCCGCTTTCGACGCGTTCTTGGATCGAGTAGATGTTGGCGTTCTTGCCCTGGTAGGCGGTCAGTAATTCGGCCAGGAAACCGACCGTCATGAATTGGGCCCCGAGCACAACCGCCACGATGGAGTAGTAGAACACGGCTCGTTCGTGGAGGTGCATCGGCTCGAGTTGGAGCACCGGCAAACGCGTTAGAACCCACCCCGATGCCAATACCGTCAGGCCCGTTCCCCCTAACAGAAAGAACGTCAGTCCCACACTTCCCAGTAGATGCTGGGGACGCTGCCCATAACCGGTGAGCAGGTGAACGGTCAACAGATCGAGAAAGCCCTTTACGATGCGTCGCGCCCCGTACTTCGAATGGCCGTGCTGTCGCTTTCGGTGGTGAACGGTGAGCTCTCCTACTTTCCATCCCCGCGCTGCCGCCAGCACCGGCACGAATCGGTGCATTTCTCCGTACAGCTGTACTTCCTCGAGGACTTCCCGACGGTAGCACTTAAAGCCGCAGTTGTGATCGTGCAAACGGACTCCAGTCAGTTTTCCAACCATCCAGTTGAAGACCCGCGAGGGAAGAACTTTGTGCCAAGGATCGTGACGCACTTGCTTCCAACCGCTGACGACATCGAGTTGATCGCGGTCGAGGATCTCCAGAAAACGGGGGATTTCGCGGGGGTCATCCTGGAGATCGGCGTCGAGCGTTATTACGATTTCACCGCGCGCGTTATCAAAACCGGCGGCCAACGCAGCGGCTTTGCCGAAGTTGCGACGAAAGCGAATTCCCCGCACTCGGGAGTCGTTCCGAGCCAGTTGCTCGATCGAGTGCCAGGAATCGTCGGTCGACCCATCGTCGACAAACAGGATGTCCAAGTCGTAACCGTGCTGGCTGGCCAGCGAGTCGATTTCCGTGTGTAACTCGGCCAGGCTGTCGGCTTCGTTGAGCACCGGGATTACGATCGACAGTATCAAGGTGGTTCCCTGTGGGTGGCTTGGCGTAGGGGCAGGTATGCGAGTCGACGACTGGCCCTGGCAGCGCGCAGGGCAGCAGGAGTGTTGCTCCTGTCATCATATGGGGAGTTTACCGCGCCGCTGGAACGATAACAGAAGGTTCGACGTTTTCCCGCCGCCCGGTCCCCGAGTCAGGTCACCGTATCGGGTTCGCGCCGTGGTCGTGCGACAAGATAGAGGCACCCCGAGGCGACCAGTTCCGCGATCAGCCAGATGACACGCAGTAGCACCGCCGAGAGGATCGCGTCCACCTCGCCGTACACGGGAGCTAATAGCGTAACGACCACGAGTTCTCGTACGCCGATTCCACCAGGGAGTAGGGAGAGGAAGCCGGCTACCATCGCCAACGCGACCGTGGCGGTCAACAGCGCGGTGGTTTGGAATCCGGACATGCCGGCGGCAGATGCGGTGACGCTGGCGATGGGCATGGCTTTGAGCACGGCCCACAAACTGGCCCCCATCAGGAACCACCCCCCCGCGATCACTACCCAACCGGTGGCGAGAACCGGTAGTCGCAACGCGGAAATCGCCTTTTCCAGTTGGGGATTGCTGCGTTGCACACCGACAGCGCGGACGGCTCGGCGAAAGACCGGCGGCAGGGTGGGAAACCCGGCCAATCCAAACAGCGCCACCGCCAACCAGAACAGCCAGGATTCGTCACTGATCGTGAGCAGCAGTCCCGCGGCAACCAGTGCACCGATTGCCATCATCGTCAGCGTTTCCACGAAAACGCTGACCGCGGCGACCGCCGTATCCACCCGAGGACCGCGGATCAAAGCGGTCCGAATCACGACCACCATCGCCTTTCCAGGAACGTACTTGCCGAGATGCCCGACGTAAAATGCGCACAACGTTTGCCGGCGCAGGGGCCGCCCACCCATGGCCTGCAGTACGCGGTGCCAAAACCACCAGCAAGGGAGCATGCCCGCTAGGTAGGCCAGTCCGGCGGCCAGTAACCAGCGGTGCCCCAGCGCCGACCAGCGAAAATCGTACTGGGCGAATTGATCGGCCGCGTCCCCAAGGGTCCGCCAGACACCGTAGATCACCAGCGCCACGATCACCAGTCGAAAGGCGAGTTTCCATCTGCGGATGGCAGTCAGGGTGAGAATTCCCCTCGAGTATGAGTGGTCTTCGAACGATCTGGTGCGCTGGTCACGACGGGGGGGGTGCACAGCCATGGTGTCCACCCGCCGGCACCCCATCTGCGTTTGATTGTCCAGTGCGGTTCGCCGCAGCGGTCAGCCGTCAGCGGAAAGCGAAACGGGGTGCCTCCCCGACAGCCAGCCGAGCTTTCGCGGCGCGCTCGGCTTGCGCAGGCGACGAAATGGATTGTCTCTCAGCGCGGGGGCAGTTTTCTCCGCGCCGACTCCAGTTGCAGGCGGGTTTGCTCCAAGCTCTTGAGCTCCCGAGCCAACTGCTTGCGGAGCGTATCATCCTGGCTGTTCTCGCGAATCTTTTGCAGACGCTGAGCAGTTTCTTTCAAACGCCGNACCGCTTGGTCTAATTCTCCCAGGATCGGCTGCCTTGGAATGCGGGGCAGTCGACCAAAACCGGCACCGCCGGGAAGACCGATCGCGATCTGCGGTAATCCGAGACCTCCTTGTTGTGCGTACTGAACGTACAGGCGGTGGATTTCAGGATGCTTTTGTTTGAGTTCCTGTGGGGTCTTGGCCGAGAATTTGCGAATCCGGGGCTGCCCATTTTGTTTCTCGTTCAGCTCAATCTGAATGCCTTGTTGAGGATCTTCTACAATCTTGATACGGCGGTTTTTTTCACGCACGGTGATCTGCTTGGTGCCGTTGACCACTTGCACATTGATTCCACGGCCGCCCACATTTTGGACCTGGATGCGGAACTGCCCNCNCTGAAATTGAATGGCTGGNGCGGGNGGTGGTGGCTCCGGGGGGGGATTGAGGATCGCCNGGGCCTGCCGTGAAACGCGACCGTGATTTTCCCCGGCGATGCGCTGCAGCGCTTGGGTGGCCGCTTTCTGCAAGCTGGCTGGCTGCTTCCGAGTGTGGTGCCGTTGGAGGATGGCCAGTGCGCGGGTGGCGACTTCGCGGCTGTCGCTGGTGGCCGCCGTGGCTAGTGGGGCGATGGCGGCTTCGCCCGCTTGTGTCAGACGCAACGCCGCGTCCCGCCGTTTGGCAAAGCGGTTGGCATCCAGCTCACGGATGGCGGATGCGATTTGCTCCTGCGACAGTAGCGACGCTGGTTCCGGAGGCCCCTCGCGGAGCGCAGGCAACTCGGCCGTGCCCTGGCCGTACCCGCTGGGGCCGGCAACCAGTTGCGAAACGAATGCGGCTGACAACCACAACAGCGTCCCAAACGGTCTCGTTGGCATCGGTGATCCTCTTGAGGGTGGATAGTCCTATTGTAGCATTTCCAGGCAGCTGGCGAAATCTCGCGTTGAGCGTCGCGCAACTAGTGCGGGCCGCGGCGGCGTTCTTTGGAGGGGAGGATCTCCAGGCATGTTGTCCACCAGCCGGTCAGAATCGTCTCGACGAATTCTTCCGGTAGTCGTTCTTCGCGCATCTCTCTGGCTAGCCGCCGGAAGTCGTACTGCAGAGGGACGAAGTCCACCTGCAATTGTCCCTGCCGCCATTCGAGCATCGTATACCAGACGTGCTGATGACCATCGTTCTCGGGTCGCCCCAAACATCCGACGTTGACAAAATGGCGGTGTTTGTCGAGGCGACGGTGCCATTTGACGCCGGTATGCGTGGCCGCCAGGACGTCGGCCTGATGTTCGCTGGCCAGTCGCTCGAGAAACGCGGTTGAGGTTGTCGACTGCCAGAGAAACTCATTCACTCTGCGCGGACTCCCGTGACAAAACAGGACCCGCAGAGGCCCGAGCGTGAGACGCAATTGAGCGGGCAGACGTTGTAGAAACCGCCGGTGGGTGGCAGCGGTATTGGCGAGCGTATAATCGTAGCTAATCTGCGCAAAATGGTTATCTCGTGGATCGGTATAACCGCATTGGCAGTCGTTGAGTTCGTTGCCGATCGAATCGTCGTAATTGCCTTGCAGGCATGTTACTTGGTACTCGGCGAGCAGCGGGAACACGCGGTCGGGGTGAGGACCAAAAGCCCCCAGATCGCCGAGGCAGACGATCTGGTCCGCTCCCCGGTGCCGGATGTCTGCAAGCGCTCGCTCGAGGGCGAGATAATTGCTGTAGATGCCTCCCAGGCAGGCGATCCGCTGACGCATCACGGTGGACTTTGCGAAGGCGAGGGCGGCCCGATCTGCGGCGCGGGTCCCGCCGACGGGTTCGTGCAGATGGCGCCGTACTGGTAGCAGGTGTAACAGGCCCCGTGACTCAAGCGAAAGGGGACCGCGGAATCGGCGAGAGATTGGCTCAGTAGCGAGTCGGGTGCATCGATCAAGATCGGGCAGACGTGCACGCCGCGGTCGGTGATGGTGCGGCTGTGATGGCAGACGAGTTGCGATCGGTCATAGCCTTCCAGCATCGCAGTGGTGACGCGATCCAGCGGCATGTATCCGCCGCTGCGTTGTTGTTCCGCTCCGATCTTGAGGGTCGGGAGAATTTTCAGGCGCGGCCGCCGATAGCCCGCATCCTGGAGCATCGTCCGAAAGGCCTCCAGAACTTCGCGTTCCTGCCGGTCCGGCCAGGTTCGCGCTGCGGTGATGATTGGTAGGAAGCCGGTATCAACCAGTCGCATAATACCCTTCAACGCTCGATCAAAAGTGCCGCGACCGCGGATGGGATCATTCGTCTGTGGAGAAAATCCGTCGATCGAGACACGGAACTCGAGCGAGTACTCGCTCGCCTGTTCCGCGTGGGCCAGTTGTTCCAGCCAATCGTCTTTCCAGATGGTTCCATTGGTCAACACGGTGGCTGGACCGTAACGTAGCGTCTCAACGAGAATCGCCGTCATGTCTGGATTGAGGAAAGGTTCGCCACCGGTGAAGTAATACTCTTTGATGCCCAGGGGGAGTGATTCTCTCAGTCGCTGTTTGACCATTTCCAGAGATAGCGAGCCAAACGAGTCGTTATGAGGACTGCAGCTGATAAAACAATGGTGACAGGTTAGGTTACAGAGCGTTCCGGCCACTTGAAACCAGAGTTGGTCGAGCGACGCCAGGCCGATGTGGGGTGGCTGATGGTCGGTCATGTCAGTCACAGCGCGGTTGCGCTATCGTATAGGTCGAGGTCGGGGCGGCCACCGATCAGCGTAAACAGGTCACGGATTTGAGTCAGCCCGGCGGCGACCAGAAACTGCGAGTGCCTCCCGTAGCTCTTGGCACCTAGGACATAGTAATTCGGTTCGGATGACACCAGTGATGAGGCGTCCCCGCCGATCATTTTGAGACAATCGACTGAGGCTTGCCCGAGAAGCTCCGCCGCCAGTTTGATCGGGCCCTCGCTGGCGAAGCACTCGTGGACTTGTAGTTCTCGGCACGGTTCGCGATCGGGGCGAAAGCCGACATTCGCCAAGACCTGGTCGAAGACGTGNGGGCCCGCTTGGGCTCCTCCCAGCGAGACGGTCCACGTTTCGGTAACCGGGTCTCGTTCGAGTGACTCCACCCAGGTTGCCGGCCGGTGGTTCACCGGCGAATCCACGCTTGTGGCCAGCTGATTTGCCCGGCGGGTCAGACCGGCGCGTTCGTCCAGCGCGTCACCCTCGATTTCGGGAATTGGCCCAGCGGATGCGGTGTTGGATCGACGTGTGATCCAGGTGACCGCGGTCTGGGGTGCCGCTTGAGCCAGCTCTGCCAGAGCGACGACGTTGGTCGCCGCCGAGTAGCCCGAACCGACCACCAGGATCCTCTGGTTCTCGTATCTCATTCGGTCACCNCCGCGGACGTCGGGTAGTCGGTACTCGATTGAGTCTGTAGAGGCCAGCTCCCCGACCGCGGGACAGCCACCGGGTCCGAGCCAGTTGGGCCGGCTCCCAACCCCCATCGTGTCGATGATCGCGCTCGCCGGTTCGACACGCTCACGACCGTCGCGATCGCGGATTAGAATACGAAACGGATCGCGGGCCCGCGCGGGGTTGGCGGGCTGTTCCTGTTTACACAGCGATTGTCGCCCGACGGAGACGATTCGATTCGCCATGCGGAGGTTGCCGGCGATAAGATCGCTCTGCGCCAGGGGCAACAAATACCGATCACGCCACTCGCGCCCGGTCAACAGTTCCTCGTCATCCGGTGGCGTGTAATCGGGATTTTGTGCGGATAATGCCGCCAGTCCCAAGGGAGAACGATTCATGCGAAACGGGCTAAACATCCTGACGTGGCCCCACGCGAGGACGGCTTGGGCGATCTCACCCTGCTCGTAGATTGTCACATGATAACCGAGATAGCGTGCGTAGAGGCCCGCTTCCAGTCCGCTCGGACCTGCACCGAGTACGGCGATTCGCGAAGGCGGCTCTAAGTACATGGCACGGGTGGGGCGGCGGGGTCGGCGGGGGCGATCGTCAAGAAATGAACCGAGATCCTGGTTGAAACAACAGCCCTGATTGGTTCATCATTGTAGAAAAGCTCTGGGTTCCGCAAGGTACGATTCCATGCTTGATCGCGAAGAATATGTAGAACAGGCATACCTTTTTCGTGTGATTGGTGAACGGTTGCCGGCCAATATTCCATTGCAAGATATCTTGGCGGATGTTGCTGAGGAGTTGATGTCCACGACAAAGTTGCCAATGGCTGTCAGTTACATCTTGAGTGATCTCAAACACCAAGGACAATTTGCCCCCGCGATGCAGAAATTGTCGCACTATTTTACACCGTTTCAGACGTACCTCGTCCGCGCAGCAGAAGACGATCGCGGCCGATTCGATATGCGGGTGGCGATCGAGATCCTGCGGATGGATGCGGAGTACCGGTCGCAAGGGTCAACTCGACAGGGGACGTTTCTGTACCAGTTCGAAGTGCTCTGTCGAAACTACCTCGAATACGACTTGGGGCTGACAGCGATCGCCGCGGATCCGGTTTTTGACGAGGACTGGCGAACGTGGATCCTGACCGTGCGCAGACAGGTCGGGATCGTCGACCTGGCGGATTTGCTCTACGTCCGCAGTGAACATTATCTGCAACGGCAGGCGGCGACCGGGCGGTCACCGACGCCGATGGGGACGCCGATCTTGTTTGGCGTCAAAGAGGGCCGGATCGCACTGGCGCACCAGCGCAAAGACCCACTGTTCTTGTTCGCCGCGTTACAGCGTCACTTAGGATACCCCCAGGTGCCCCGTCCGAAGCGGGTCGATCAGACGATCGAGGTGATCCCCCAACTGCTGCGACGCATGGAGCGTCTCGAAAGTCGCTTGAAAGTATGTGAGGAGGAGCAGCGATCCGGGGCGATCGATCTGACCCAATACTACGTCGACGACCCAGCTCGTCCGCCGCCCTCAACGGATGCCAGTTGAGCTGAACGGCCAGGGGTCCCCGGCTCCCGATTTCGGCAGCCGGCGGCGGGGACGCTCGTTTCCCACGGGAGGGGCGGTTTCCGACTTGTCGCCGACTGGCTGCGGTGGTAGTCTTCTGTCTATGTCGGTTCGGCTGAGGCTTCCAGGCCTTTCCTCGGACGCTTCGCAGTTTGCGCCATGATCCCGCGGAAATGGATTCCACTCTGGGGCGCTCGAGATTTGGTGGTAGCCAGAGCGGGATCGGTGGCGACGTTTTGCGGCGTGGTCGAGAGGGCCGGGGGTCGGACGGGTGTTCGTTGCCCAGGAGAACGGGTCTGACTCGGGTAATGCGGTGAATTTTCATCTCCGGCTTGATGCCGAATCTGTCGAACACGCCTTTCCGTCTGATCCACTGGCGGTGGATCCAAAGACGTCGGTTCGTGAAGTTCTTGCGCTGCTCAAAGACAGTCAAACCGGCCATGTCGTCGTCGCCGAGTCCGGAGAGATCCAGGGGATCTTCACCGAGCGAGACGCTTTGAAGCTGATGGCAGAAGGCGCCGATTTTCAGGTGCCGGTCGCCGACGTGATGTCGCCTGATCCGGTGACGCTTCGTAACCAGGATACGGTTGGACAGGCGATTCAAATTATGGCTCGCGGCGGCTACCGACGCATTCCGATTCTGGACGACACGGCGAAGTTGCAAGGTGTCCTGAAGTCGTCTGGAATTTTACACTATCTGGTTCAACACTTTCCCGCCGTGATCTACAACTTGCCTCCGCACCCCCACCATAACACCCAGGAACGAGAAGGCGCGTAAGTGCCATCGAGATCACTCCTGGCCCCGAGTTTTTGCCTTCCGCTGCAAGCGATTTCTTAGCCTCCAGATCGAAACGACCAGAGAATTTCATGTCCGTAACGATTGAATCGCCCCCTGAATCTGCGAAGTCCATTGAGCATCTCGAGGCCGCTACCGTCCGCCTCGCTGGTGATTCGGGTGACGGTATGCAGATCACGGGTAACCAACTCACCAATACATCGGCTCTGGCGGGAAATGATGTCGCGACCTTTCCCGATTTTCCGGCGGAAATACGTGCTCCCAAGGGGACCCGCGCGGGGGTGAGTGGATTTCAGGTGCACTTTGCCTCGGAGGACATTTTTACGCCCGGCGACCAACTCGATACCCTCATTGCCATGAACCCGGCCGCGCTGGTCACCAACCTGACCGATCTCAAGCCGGGTGGCATCTTGATTGTCAACGAAGACAGTTTTGACGAGCGCGATCTCAAACTGGCAAACGTTGAAGAGAATCCTCTCGAGAACGATAGTCTCGAGAGCTACCGCCTGTTCCGCGTTCCGATGACGAAGTTGACGCGCAAAGCGGTCGAGATGGTTGAGACCGCAGATGGCAAGGGCCTTAGCCAGAAAATAGCCGATCGATGTAAGAACTTTTTGGCGATGGGGTTGGTGTACTGGCTGTACGGGCGCGATCTGGATCCGACGCTGCGATTCATCGAGGAGAAGTTTGGCAAACGGCCCGAGATCGTCGAGGCGAACGAGAAGGCGCTGCGGGCGGGATGGAACTACGGTGAGACGACCGAAGCGTTTATCAGCAGTTATAAAGTAGATCGGGCGAGTCTACCCGCGGGTACGTATCGCAATGTGATGGGCAACCAAGCGCTGGCTTGGGGTCTGATCACGGCTTCGCAGATGAGCGGGACCGAGCTGTTTTATGGGACTTATCCGATCACCCCAGCCAGCGACATTCTGCACGAGTTGAGCAAATTCAAGGAGTTTGGCGTCCGCACCTTCCAAGCAGAAGATGAGATTGCCGCGGTCTGTTCGACGATCGGTGCGGCCTTTGGCGGGGCCATGGCGGTGACAGCGTCGAGTGGCCCGGGGATCGCGCTGAAGGGCGAGGCGATGGGGTTGGGCATGATCCTGGAATTGCCGATGATCATCATCAACGTCCAGCGGGGCGGCCCCAGTACCGGGTTGCCGACCAAGACCGAACAGTCGGACTTGCTCCAGGTGATGTACGGCCGTAATGGTGAATCGCCGCTGCCGGTGATTGCGGCCTGTAGCCCCAGCGATTGCTTTGAGGTCGCACAGGAGGCGTGGCGAATCGCGACCCGGTTTATGCTGCCGGTGATCCTGCTGTCGGACGGTTACATTGCCAACGGGGCCGAGCCCTGGCGGATTCCCGATATTGAAGACTTGCCCAAGATTGCGGTCGAACATCCCCAGGCGAGCGACGACGGTGCGGTGTTTCAACCGTATGCCCGTGACGAGCGGTTGTCGCGCCCGTGGGCCGTGCCGGGAACTCCGGGGCTGGAGCATCGTCTGGGCGGACTCGAAAAACAGGATATCTCGGGAAATGTCAGTTACGACTCGGACAATCATCAGCACATGACCAACGTGCGCCGACAGAAGGTTCAGAACATCGCGGCGGAGATCCCCGAGCAAATGGTGACCGGGAACGAGAGTGGCGATCTGTTGGTTGTCAGTTGGGGTGGGACTTTTGGCGCCTGTACGACCGCAGTTGANCAGTGTAGGCGGGACGGTTTNTCTGTNTCGCATGCGCACTTACGTTATTTGAATCCGTTTCCTCGGAATCTGGGCGAGGTGCTGTCNCGTTATCAACGTGTATTGGTGCCGGAACTCAATATGGGGCAATTGCGCTCGATCCTCAGATCCACCTATCTGGTCGACGCCGTCGGATTAAACAAAGTGCAGGGAAAGCCGTTTGCGGTGAGTGAGATTGTTGCCAAAATCAAAGAGCTGTTGGGCTAGTACACAATAGGGCTAGTACACAATAGAAGTGCGTTGTTCGTCTGTTTTTCGCGGTTCCTATATTTACGCTGTTGAGTTGAAGTATGGCCACCGAGCTACCTGTGTTGAAACCCGCTGATTTTGCCAGCGATCAGGACATCCGATGGTGTCCCGGTTGCGGTGACTATTCGATCCTGGCGCAGATGAAGAAGATGCTGCCTTCGTTGGGTGTCCCCCGCGAGAAGATTTGCTTTATTTCCGGGATCGGCTGTTCCAGCCGGTTTCCCTATTACATGGAGACCTACGGAATCCACAGCATCCATGGTCGCGCCCCGGCCTTCGCAACCGGGTTGAAGAGCGTCCGGCCCGACTTGATGATCTGGGTCATCACCGGGGATGGCGATGGTCTGAGCATCGGTGGGAATCACCTGATGCACGTTATCCGTCGCAACCTCGATATCAACATCGTGTTGTTCAATAACCGTATTTACGGTTTGACCAAGGGCCAGTATTCACCCACGTCTCCGCTGGGAAAGGTGACCAAGAGCACGCCGATGGGTGCCATCGATAATCCGTTGCACCCGCTTTCGATCGCGATTGGTTGCGAGGGTGCGTTCGTGGCGCGCTCGATCGATGTCAACATCAAGCATTTGGGGATGACCCTAAAGCGGGCTGCGGAGCATCGTGGTACATCGTTTGTCGAAGTCTATCAGAACTGTAACGTGTTCAATGACCGCGCCTGGGACTACGCTACCGACCGCCAAACCAAGGCGGAAAATGTGCTCGAGTTGGAACACGGAAAACCGTTGATTTTTGGGAAGAACCGGGATCGTGGAATCCGGCTTAACGGAATGAATCCCGAAGTCGTGGAGCTCGGCAAAGGTATCAACGAGGACGACCTGCTGTTTCACGATGAGCAGGCCGACGAGCCCTCGCTGGCTTATCTACTCAGCCGCTTGCGCCATCAGGACGGTTTTCCTGAACCGATCGGTGTGTTTCGCGCGATCGATAAGCCTAAGTACGACGAAGAGTTGAATCGGCAGGTAGAGCAGGCCCGAGAAACCAAGGGCGNGGGGAGCCTGGAGACGCTGTTTCACTCCGGTGACACGTGGACGGTGCCATGATCATCTGTCCCGACTGTAACTGCGAGAATATCGAAGGCAGCGATGAGTGTGAGCAATGTGGTCAGTCGTTGACCTCGTTGCACCTCACGGACCCCGCCACCGAGATCGAACGCAGCCTGCTCGATGACCGGGTGAGTGTCTTGAATCCGAAACTGCCGGTCGCGGTCTCACCCCAGACACCCGTGGGCGAAGTACTGCAGAAATTGGTGGCGCAATCGATCGGTTGCGTGATCGTCGTCGAGGGAGGGGAACTGGTTGGCATCTTCAGCGAACGCGATGCGCTGCAGAAGTTGAACGTCGACGTCGATGAACTCCGCGAGCGACCGGTCTCCGAGTACATGACTGAGGACGCTCAGACTTTGGTGGCCGATTCCAAAGTCGCGTTCGCGGTGCATCGTATGGATCTTGGAAATTACCGCCATGTACCCATCGTCGACGATCAGGGGCGACCGGTGGGGATCGTCTCGGTACGCGACATCCTGCGTTATCTCGCCGAGAAAATGGGCGCGACGGCGTCGTAGCAGATCGCAGAACACCTACTGTCGCGGCGCTGAGCTGTCTGCTATCACGAGTGATCGACCTCGTTTCTCGTATTTGCAGGGGATAGTGAGATGGCCAAGGTTCTGATGCCGTTGGGAGATGCCACCGAAGCGATGGACACGCTTTATCCGTTTTTCCGGTTACAGGAAGACGGCTATGAAGTGGTCGTGGCTGGCCCCGAAGCTCGCCTCTATCACACCGTGCTTCACGAGATTCCACCCGATTCTAAGATCCCCTGGGATATCACTCAGGAACGACCGGGTTATTTCATCAAAGCTGACATCGCGTTCGCGGATCTTCGCTCGGAAGACTACGCGGGGTTGTTTATTTCTGGTGGTCGTGCGCCGGAGTATATCCGTTACGACCAGGATCTCCTGCGGATCACAAGCGAGATGGCGGCCGCGGGAAAACCGATCGCCTGTGTTTGTCACGGGATCGAGATCCTCACGGCGGCGGACGTGATTCAAGGGAAAACAGTCACAACGGTGGCCAAGTGCGCTCTCGATGCGCAACAGGGCGGGGCGAACTATGTGGATCAGGAGGTGGTCCTGGATGAGAATCTGGTCACCGCTCGCGTCTGGCATGACAATGCGGCCCTGATGCGTGAGTTCATGCGGATGTTGAAGGATGCGACGAGCGCGAGTTGAAGACAACGCCAGGTGTGCCTGAGCCTGTGTCCGGCAGCCGCGGGTCCGATCGCGACCCCTGAAAAGAGATGCTGGACATGGTTTGGGACGAGGCGCCTTGCCCGGTGAACTTCACAGCCGAGGTCCCTTGCGGTGATCCGTCCGAGCAGTGCACTGACGCGGTACGGGATACTGGCCGCGGTCCTGTTGCTGGCCCTGTTGGGCCTGCAAAGGGTCGTTTCGTTTCGCCGCGAGTTGGTCCGGGAGGGCGATCGCCTGAAGACACCGCCGGACGCGGTTGGAGAATCGGTTGACACGGAGCGTCCTCCCGAGCCGCGCCTGGTGGCCGACGCGTTGCACCCTGCGGCGCCTCACCCGTCGTCGTCAGCGAGCCGACGGCCCGATAGCGCGGTGCAGTCGTCGAGCGATTCATCGTCGCCATCGCAGTCCGTGGCGCGATCGTATCCGTGGCAGCGCACGCTCGCGCAGCTGGGAGATCCAGTCGATGGCCGGCGGCTCTGTTTTACGCCACTGAAGGCTGCCCCCGGCGGCGACCCGGTGGCCTGGCTATCGGACTGGTTTGAGGACCTGGGAGGTGAAAGTCCGTCGTTGGTATCGATCGATCAAGCGCGAGATCGACAGGTGGCATTGCGAGGATGGGTGCGATTACGGCCGCCGCTGCGACGGGACGTCACACTCCGCTTGGGGCTGGCAGAGTTAGATGCGTTGGTGATCCACGCTTGGTCTGGCCTTGCCGGTGCGAGTCTGGTTTACCGTGGCGACGGTCGCGCCGGCTGGGAGGGGTATCGTACCGAGCGCTCGGCTGTACAAATCGAACCCACGTCACGACAGTTGGTGACACGCGACGGCGGGCGTTGGTTGCGTCGTGAAATGTCCAGTGGACAACCGATCGAATTACGGTATCGGGAGGGACAACTGGTGTTGAGCTGCGGCCAGACGGTTCTCCTGAGTGTGCCGCTCGCGCGAGAACCGGCCGAGGTGTACGTGACGGGAGCCACGGTAGTCCGGGGAATCGGATTCCAACGCAGTCGGGGTTTCCCACTGCCTGATCGGGCACCCGCCAATCGGCGAAGTCTCGCGATCGACACGTTGGGCTGGACCGGTGGTCGGGTAGCAAAAACGGCGGTGAATGACATCGTGACACTCACCGCGAAGGGCGGCGAGTCGGTATGGGCCACGGTGCCCGCTCTCGGTTTGCGGGAAGTGGTTGTGGAGCTGTCCGAAGCCCGGTACGGAGTGGGTGTTTTTCTGGGGGATCGGCGAGGCACGCCGCGCTGTGTGGTGCGTTTGCTGCCCGGTGCAACCGAAACCGAGCCGGCGCTGTTCACTTCCACAGCAGTCGCCCCTCCCCCTGCGCCTCGTGGCCTCGAAGCGGTTCGCGGCGGCCCGTACTGGGTGCGGTTGGTGGTGGGATGTGGTTTGGTTCGCGGTTGGGTCAGTCGAGATGGATTTCGTTGGCTGGAACTGGACACCGTGCTCCGCGTGCAGCGCGCGGAGTTGGCCAGCGTCGGTTTTCTGGTCCCCGATCGAGGGCCCCAAAGTCGCATCCAGCTACGTCGACTGCACGTCGGCCGATTACCCGCTCTGGGCGCCCTGGCCGCGCTGGAGCGGGCCAGCCAGGCAGTGTCCTGCGCGGATGCGGCGACATGGAAGGATTGGGAACGCCGTGTTGAGGAGGCTCGTCCCGCGACCGTTTCTGCCGATGTTTGGAACGCGGGGTGTGCGTTTTCCACACTTCAGGCCGATTCGACGATTCCCTATGCGGCTCGCTTGATGGACGATGTACTCGATCAGGCAACGAGGTGGGTACCTCAGGTCCCCGATCGCCTCCGTATGTTCGAAGCCGTTTCAGAGTTGGTCGACTTACGAGAAACCCATCGATTGGAAGCGATGGTCGCCCGGTTTCATCGCCTGGCGGATGACTGGGCACGGGAGCGTGGCGGCGAGGCCTACGCGCAGGTGCGAGCAACCCTGTTGACGCTGCCGCTTGATACCGACATCTCCTTCCAGGCCACGCGATTTACGGCCGTTCGCCGAGAGCTTGTGCACGCATTGGTTGCTGGAGATTCTCAGAGCACCCTCGACCTTTGCCAGCGCGCTCGGTTCGATCAAACGGCCGATGCCCCCGGCGAGCATTCGTGGATTGCCTGGGCG
>PADE01000060.1 GCA_002702965.1 Planctomycetaceae bacterium | reverse complement strand
CAGATAGTGATTGCCTGCTTCGGCGTCGATGAAAGTCATTATAAAGAAGGTTATTATAAAGCTGTGCGTGTAGCCTTGATTCAGGCCCTCATCGCTGGTGTACGGTCCCCCCGAGAAAGATGTCATTCCCGGGATCCGCGGTTGTAACTGTGCCAGTTGCGCAAACAGTCCCGCGATGGTCTCCTGGAAAACTGCCGGTTTGAACTTCAGGAGCACGATATGCTGGATCATGTTGTTGGGAATCCGAGCGTGAACGGTAGCGCGAGTACGATGGGCCGGCATCGCCGTGGGAAGAAGTAGTCGGTCGTGTGACGCGCGATCGGTTGGGCCGGCGGGCCACGGCAGCGGGCAAAAGTTGGCTACCGCTACGCCTGTTGTCTCGATCGCATCACCTGTTCACTGCTCATCACGGTAACACCGGCGGCGGTCATCGCCTGGATGGCCGTATCGCTGTCTCCGGGATGCTGATTGACGCCCCGACACCCGTCTACCACGAGCGCCGTGTCAAACCCTAACTGGAGCGCGTCCAGCACGGTAAACTGGACACAGTAATCGGTTGCCAGTCCCATCACGAACAGCTGACGAACGGCTCGTTGTTGGAGGTACTCGGAGAGGCCGGTGGCCTGTTTGCCACCATTGTCGAAGAACCCGCTATAGCTGTCGATTCGGGGATCGGTGCCTTTTGGAAAGACGCGGCGGATCCGCTTCGTGTCGAGTTGGCTGGCAAACGCGGCGCCGGTTGACTCCTGGACACAGTGGACCGGCCACAGGATTTGCGACAGCCCGTCCAGGTCGATCACCTCTCCGATGCGGCGCCCCGGTTGATTGGCGGCAAAGCTGGCGTGATCGCGAGGGTGCCAGTCCTGCGTCGCGAGCGTCTCGGTGAAATGTGGTTGCAACCGATTGGCGACGGCGATCACTTGGTCGCCGTCGATCACCGGCAACGCCCCACCGGGTAGGAAGTCGTGTTGTAGATCGACCAACAGTAAGATGTCCACGTGAGTTCCCCCGGAGTCTGCGTCCGGTTGCCGCTGCCCGGTGGTCGTACCCGTTTGGAATCGAGGCGATAGAACACGTGGCAGAATCGGTGCCACGAACGTGCATGCTACCACACCGCAGGCCGCGTCGGGCACGATGACCGCCTGTGCATGGAGGCGATCCGAAGGGCGGTTGCCCCGTCTCCGACTCGCTCAGGAACTTCGTGGAGAGTCGGGACTGAGCCGCACCGTGTCACTGGCAGGCCGCACCGCGTCACTGGCAGGGGGTACGGTTTTACTCAGCGTATGGGGGATCCGGTACCAGTGAGATGCCAAGCGTCCCGCGATCAGGGCCGTCGTGCCAGTCAGACAGATCATCAGCAACGACCACCCCAGCGCCTGACCACCGATCAGCTGTGGTGACAGTCCCAGCCATTGCACGATCGGGTTCTGTGGACGGGCGCGTAGCCCGATACCCAGGAGCCCGGCGTAGGGCGCCGCCGACAGCATGGCGACGATTGAAACGACGCGGACGGAACTCCAGTCGGGAAGGTGGAAAAGGTAGATCGCGTACGCTAGTTGGATCGCGGATAGCAGCAACAGGATTGTGTTCCAATTCTCCAGTTGCGGTCCGCCTGCGTTCTGGATTTGGCCGGCCAGGTGCCAGACAGCAGGAGCACTTCCGACGACGGCCGTGATACCAAACACCACTGCCAACCAGCCGACCGCGAGACGTTTCCCGGGATCGTGTTCGACCCCACGCGTGGACTGGGGCCTATCGGGCGCCGAGGAATGGGACGGCTTCGGTTGTCTGGTCGTCGTCCCGGCGGCGGTGGTCTGAGCGGTTGCAACCGATTCAGTCGCGGTTCCCGCGGGTGGTCGCGGTGCGCTTCTTGGCGCAGGGGTCGATGGAATTCGGATGCGCTGCTTGCACTGTGGACACCGCGCGATTTTGCCCGCTTGGCGGCGGGACGCGACCAACGCTTTTCCACAACGGCAGCGGATGCGAATCGGCATACGGCGAGGACTCGGGGAGGAGGTAGCATGTGGCGAATCCCCGCATGGGGCGCGCTCACGTAAGTTTGTCAGGACTCGGGCGACTCGTGGGCTGTGGATCTCGCTGCGTGCGTTATCATAATGAAATCGGAAACGCTTTGTAGGGCGCGCGGTTCGACACGTGGCAACGGAAACGGAAACGGTTGTGGCGACAGAGACACCAAGGATGTCGAGTCCACCGGAGTTCTTCCTGTTTGATCTCGGGAAGGTGTTGGTCGATTTTGATCATCGACNGGCTTGTCGACAGCTGCACGAGTTNACCGGTGTCGACGATCAACGCGTTTGGGAAATACTATTCGACAGTGGTCTGGAGACCGAATACGAATTGGGATTGGCGCCGGAGCTATTTTGCCAGCGTCTCCGGGATGCGCTTCACACGGATATGTCCGACCGCAGTCTGCTGGAGGCACACGCTGATATATTTTCGCTGCGCCATGCGATGGTACCCCTGGTGAGCCAACTGAGTGTGGCCGGGTATCCGTTGGGNATTCTCTCTAACACCTGTCCGTCGCATTGGCAGCATTGTTGTCGAAAGTTTCGATTGGTACGGACTCTTTTTGAAACCACGGTCTTGAGTTTCGAAGTCGGCGCGATGAAGCCGGTTCCGGCGATTTTTCACGCTGCGATCGAACGCGTGGGTGTCGAGCCACGGCGAATCCTCTTTGTAGATGACATTCGCCAAAATGTTGAAGCAGCTTGTGCAGCGGGACTTGACGCGGTTCACTATTCGACCACCTATCATCTATCTCGAGAGCTGATGTTGCGGGGTGTTTCATTCAATTTCTAGGGGGTCACCGGGAACGGGCGTGTTTGCGGCTGCGTCGGACCAGATGGTACGGTTGATCTAAGAACAGGGAGGATGGAGATGAAACGACGGAACTTTTCCGGATTGGTAGCACTGGGAGCGGGGGCGATTTCGATGAAGTCACTGACTGCGATCGAAGCTTGCGATCAGCCCGGCGAGGACAAACTCGCAGCGCAGAAGGGTGAGTCGAACGCGGTCTGTGTGCAGGACTATATCGCATTGGCCCGCGAGGTGTTGCCGCACGCGACTTTTCAGTACATCACGACCGGTTCGGAAGACGAGGTCACGTTACGGGAAAATATCGAGGCGTTTCGACGTTTGCGTCTACTGCCGCCGTTACTCGCCGGCGTCTCCGAGGTCAGTCTGGAGACGACCGTTCTGGGACAGAGAATCGCGTTGCCGGTGCTGCTGGCACCGGTGGCCGGTCTACGTATGTTTCACCCCCAGGGGGCGTTGGCGGCTGCCCGCGCTGCGACCGCAGCCGAGACGTTGTTGGCGGTCAGTACGAGCGCGGGCAACAGCGTTGAGGAGATCGCTGCGGCNGCCGCGGGCCCCAANTGGTTCCAGCTTTACTGCCCCAAGGACCGCGGCGTGACGCGGCGATTGGTCCAGCGCGCTGAGCGAGCCGGCTTCCGGGCGATTATCGTGACCGTCGATTTGGGAGAGCGCAAGGATGCCGACCGCCGCAACCGATTTCGTGTGCCCAAGGAGATGTTGCTCAAGCACCTGGTCGACGTTGGGCACACGCAGTTAACCGCTGAGATGAGTTATCAGGAATTACTCGACTTCAACGACAACGCCTGGGACTTGTCGCTGTCATGGGACTTTTTTGCTTGGCTCCGCACGGTCACCGACCTACCGATTCTATTGAAGGGTGTCCTGCGTGCGGACGATGCGTTGCGGGCCGTCTCGATCGGCTTGGATGGGTTGGTGGTATCTAATCACGGCGGCCGACGCCTGGACGGAGTCCCGGCCAGNATTGAAGTGTTGCCNAAGATCATCGAAGTCGTCGGCGACCGGGCCGAAGTTCTGCTCGACGGCGGAGTGCGGCGGGGAGCGGACGTACTCAAAGCGATTGCCTTGGGTGCGCGGGCCGTCTTGATCGGTCGGCCTTACGCCTGGGCGCTCGCGGCCGAGGGGCAACAGGGCGTACGTCGCGTGTTGAGGTTGCTCGAGGAAGAACTGGAGAATGCGATGATCGCTTCGGGTTGTCGTCAACTGGCGGACATCGGGCCGGACCTCCTGCAGCCGAGCCGTCCATCCTAGAGATACCGTGAACCCGCACCGTGCCACGTCGACGGCTTGGGATCGGTTCCAGGCCGATCGACCGCAAGACCGTTAGGCGCAACGGGCTGCCCGCCCACGGCCTGAAAAAAGTGGGTGGCGATCGACGAGGGCGGGGTGAGGGGCGCACCTCGGCAACCGCTGGTTGTCCGTTTCCGAGAACGCTGCTAGGGTGGCTCGAGCGAACATCAAAACGCTGATTCTTGGAGAAGACCGATGGCGATCACGCAGGCGTGCTTGGACAAACTGGCGCAATTCGATACCCCGACGATCTGTAACGTGATCGAGCTATTTAAGATCCGGCCTCGTAATCGGGGGTACATGGATGCTCGTATTCAGGCCAACTTCCCGCAATTTTCGCCGGTGGTCGGGTTCGCGGCAACGGCTCAGTTCCGTTCGGATGCACCGCCCGAGGGGGGCGATGCGTACGGTAGCATCCAGGCGCAGTTGGAGCTGTTTCAACAGTTGCCCGGACCGGCAATGGTGGTCTTTCANGACGTTGATGATCCTCCGGCTGCGGCGGTGTTTGGTGAAGTCATGTGTTCGACTTACCAGGCTTTTGGCTCAACCGGATTGATCACCAACGGTGCCGGGCGGGATTTGGAGCAGGTTCGTGCGCTGGGATACTCGGTCTTTACCGGCTCGACGATCTGCTCCCACGGCTATTGCCACATGCTCCATTTGGGGATGCCGGTNCGGATCGGTGGATTGATGGTGAACCAGGGTGATCTACTTCACGCCGACGCCAACGGTGTCTCCAATATCCCGCTGGAAATCGCGGCTGAAGTCGCTGACGTTGCCGGTGAGTTCGTCGCCGCCGAGGAGATTGTCCTCGATTACGNCAAGGCTCCAGGTGACAAGTCGGTTGGCCGCTACGACGCATTGCGAGCGGAATTTACCGAGGTCGTCGCCCGCTTACAGTCACGTCTCACGGGCGGTTAGACGCTGCACCGAAAGGAGGCGACATGCCGGCCTGCAATGCACAAGAGTTGATGATTTGCGTGGCCGCTAGGCTACTGGAAGATAATGCGATGGTGGTCGTAGGCACCGGTGCGCCCTGTGCGGCTGCGATGCTGGCGCAGAAGACTTCCTCGCCCGGACTGACACTGATGTTCGAAGCGGGCGGGGTGGGGCCACGCCTGCCGCGGATGCCGATCAGTGTCGGGGACTCGCGGACGTTTTTTCAGGGATTGATGGCGACCAGCATGAACGACGTCATGGAAACGTGCCAGCGTGGTTTGGTCGACTACACGTTTCTGGGTGGTGCCCAGATCGACGAATACGGGAATCTGAATTCGACCATCATCGGTGACGACTATCACAGTCCGAATGTCCGGTTACCGGGCAGCGGAGGCGCCAACGACTTGGGTTCCCTCTGTCGCCGCATCTTGGTTTTGACTCCGCACGATCGCCGTCGGTTTGTCGGGCGCGTCGACTTTGTCACCACACCGGGCTATCTCGACGGCCCGGGTGCCCGTGAGTTGGCGGGCCTTCCGCCCGGGACGGGACCGTACAAAGTGGTGACCAACCTAGCGGTTTTGGGTTTCGAACAAACCAGCAAACGGATGTGTGTCGAGTCGCTCCATCCGCAGGTAACCCTGCCGGAGGTGCGTGAAAACACCGGTTTCGAACTGCTCGTCAGCCCCGCGCTGGGCGAAACACCGGCACCGACCGACGAGGAGTTGAGGATTCTACGTGAACAGGTCGATCCCCGAGGTTACATCATCAACAGGGCGTGAGCCCCGTGGTAGATGCTGGGGGGAAGCGTCGGTGAACCGGGTTGGCGAACTGTTGATGCGCCGTGTGGTTGCCGTATACTCGGGGCATTCAGTTTTCGGCCGATCGCCATCCAATCCGGGGTCCGACGATGCACACTTACTGTTTGGCGCGAGGGAAGCTGGTTCCGACTCTGTTCCTTCTGGTGTGGCTGGTGACCGCGGGACCTACGATGACCGCCGAGCGCGCACTCTGGACGACCTCGCGAATCACAGGGTCACCGGATCCGCAGCCACCTTATCGAACACGCGTGGCGTTTTCCGAACTCAAGTTCAACGAGCCGTTGGCCATGACGGCTGCTCCGGGGACGAACCGGCTGTTCGTCGCGGAACGTTACGGAAAGATCCTCTCGTTTGAAAATGATCCGGCAACCACTTCGGCCGTGGTTCTGCTGGATGTAGGAAAAGTCGTGTACGGTTTGGCATTTCACCCTCGGTTCGAGCAAAACGGTTACTTCTACGTAACGTACGTCCTCGATGACAAGAAAGAAGAACCCAAGGGAACCCGCGTTTCGCGATTTCAGGCCAACCGCAACGATCCAACCAGAGCCGACATCGGCAGCGAACAGGTATTACTGGAGTGGCCTTCGGGAGGGCACAATGGCGGGTGCCTGCGGTTTGGCCCCGACGGTTATTTGTACGTTGCTACGGGTGATTCCAGCGGTATCGCCGATCTATTCAAGAATGGCCAGGACATTACCAATCTCTCAGGAGCCATATTGCGGATCGATGTCGACCGCCGTGATGGGGACCTCGCGTACCGGATTCCGCCCGATAATCCTTTCCGCGACGTCGAGGGCGCGCGGGCGGAAATCTGGGCCTATGGGCTGCGTCAGCCCTGGAAATTCACCTTCGATCGGGCCAGCGGTGACCTCTGGACCGGCAACGTCGGCCAAGACCTTTGGGAACAGGTTTTCCTGATCCGGCGCGGTGGCAATTACGGTTGGAGTGTGATGGAGGGCAGCCATCCGTTCCGCCCTGATCGCAGCCGCGGTCCGACACCGTTTGTGGCTCCGATTGTAGAACACGATCATGCTGAATTTCGTTCGATCACAGGTGGCTATGTCTATCACGGGAGCCGTCTGGCCGAACTGCGGGGCGCTTATGTCTACGGTGACTACGACACTGGCAAGATCTGGATGTTGCGCTACGATCGTGACACGAAGCGAGTCGGCGAGCATCGTGAATTGCTCGATTCGACGTTGCGGCTGGTCGGATTTGCCGAGGACCATCGGGGAGAGATCTTCCTGGTCGATCATGTGAGTGGACGAATTCACCAGTTGCAAAAGAATCCGGATGTTGGCAAACGGGTCGATTTTCCGCGGCGATTGAGTGAGACCGGGCTGTTTGCGGTGGTCTCCGAGCACCGACCCGCGGCGGGGGTCATTCCCTATCAAGTGGCCTCTCAACAGTGGGTCGACGGCGCCGCGAAGCAGCGGTTTTTGGCGCTGCCCGGGGACGCGCAAATCGAGTTTGACGGGATTACCTACCCGCAGCCGGCACCGGGAGCGCCGCATGGCTGGAAGTTTCCCGACGGGACCGTCGCCTTCGAGACGATCTCGGTTGAGATGGAGACTGGAAATCCGGCCAGTCGTCGTCGGCTGGAGACACGGATTCTTCATTACGAAAAGTTGAGCGGCGGCGAAGATGTAGGGGATCAATTCTGGCGGGGGTACACCTATGTTTGGAACGCTGAGCAGACCGACGCGGTCTTGCTCGAAGAGCCGCTCGGCAGAGACCTGAAACTGAAAATTAAGGATTCGAGCGCCGCCGATGGGCTGCGCACGCAGACATGGCACCTGCCCAGTCGAGCGGAATGCACAGTCTGCCATAACATGGCGGCCAAGTACGTACTGGGGATCAACACGTTGCAGATAAACCGGAATGTTGGTCACGGCGGTGTGAGTGAAAATCAGTTGACTGTGTTCCAACAGATGGGGCTATTTACCGCACCGCTTCCCGCGGCGCCGGGCGCATTGCCCGGCCTGGTAGATCCGCACGACACGCAGCAGGATCTCGATGCCCGGGGACGTTCCTATTTGCATGCCAACTGCTCGCACTGTCATCGCAAATGGGGTGGAGGAAACGGCGAGTTTCGGTTGTTGTCGACGCTCACTATCGAAGAGATGGGGATCGCCGGCGTGCGGCCACAGCACGGTGGTTTCTTTCTTTCGGATGCCCGCGTGCTCGACCCGGGGAATCCCTACCGTTCGGTCCTGCTCTACCGGATTTCCAAGTTGGGACCTGGAAGGATGCCGCGTCTCGACTCCCGAATGGTCGATGCGCGTGGCGTGGCCTTGCTCCACGACTGGATTGCGGGATTGCCTGCGGCCGAGAAACCGGCAACGGATCACGCCGCGCTGGTGGACCGACTGCGGACGACCGAGAAGGACGCGGATCGCCAACCGCTGATTGACCAGTTATTGGGGACCACGGGGGGCGCTATGCGATTGCTGCACGCGGTTCAACTGGATCGGCTGGACTCGTCGGTGGGACAGCAAGTGGTGGCCCGCGGCGCTGACCATCAAGCGGCCCACGTACGCGATTTGTTCGAGCAGTTTCTTCCCGAAGAACAACGCGTACAGAGGCTGGGAAATGTCATTCGCCCGGACACGATTCTGGCACTGCGTGGTGACGCGGAGCGTGGCCGAAAGTTCTTTCTTGAGGCCACTGGGGTCCAGTGCAAGAATTGTCACAAAGTGCAGGGGAAAGGAGCCGAAGTCGGTCCCGACCTCAGCCAGATTGGAAAGAAGTACAAGGACCGAGCACGGCTTTTGGAGACGATCCTCTACCCCTCACGGGAAATCGAGCCGGCCTATCGAACCTACCTGCTGGAAACAGTTGAGGGTCAAGTGTTCACTGGATTGCTGGTCAAGAAGAACGCCCAGACCGTTGTGCTAAAAGATGCCAAGAACAAAGTGTCGACATACGCCGCGGCCGATGTCGAGCAGTTGGTCGCCCAGCAACAGTCGCTGATGCCCGATCTGTTGCTGCGCGATATGACGAAGGAACAGGTCGCCGACTTATTGGCATTTTTGGAAAGTCTGCGCTAGCGCAAATCACCCTGGGGTGTGATTTGAGAAATAGACAGCGAACAGTCGGTAGGTGGAGCCCACCTACCGGGTACCGTCGGCGATCCGAAACGATGAGCATTTACAAAGAAGGAAACAAGTCCATGACTTCCAAGTTGACACGTCGTACATGGTTGCAGGGAGTGCCGGCCGGTGCCGCTGCCGGTTTTTTCGTGTCCACGTCCGCCCCCAGAGCTGCTGATTCACCGAATGAGCGCCTGCGGATTGCCGGTGTTGGCGCTACGGGAAGAGCGGGCGCCGATATTGCCGGCGTGGCCAGCCAGGACATCGTGGCGATCGCCGATGTTGACAAGCAGTTGCTGGAGAAGGGAGCGGCTCGCTTTCCCGGCGCTCGCAAATATGCTGATTTTCGCGAGATGTTGGATCGCGAGGCCGACCGCATCGACGCGGTCGTGGTCGGCACGCCCGATCACACGCACGCTCCCGCGTCGGCGATGGCGTTGCGACTCAAGAAACATGTGTATTGCGAAAAGCCCCTGACGCACACGGTTTATGAGGCGCGGGTGCTCGCGGAGCTGGCCCGGGAGCACAAACTGGTGACGCAGATGGGGACGCAGATCCACGCCGGAGACAATTATCGTCGCGTGGTGGAACTGATTCGGGATGGGGCCATTGGCGCGGTGCGCGAAGCGCATGTTTGGGCGTCCGCGGTCTACACGGACGGGAAGTTTACCACAACCACTGCCGCGCCGGCTCATCTCGATTGGGACTTGTGGTTGGGGCCGTCGGTTAAACGCCCGTATAGCGAGGGTGTTCATCCCTTTCACTGGAGACGTTTCTGGGACTACGGGACGGGCACCTTGGGAGATTTCGGTTGTCACTATATGGACCTGGCGCATTGGGCACTGGACCTGATGCATCCCGTGCGCGTGTCGGCTTCGGGACCGCCCGTCGACGCGGTAAGTACTCCTCGTTACTGCCAGGCGACCTACGACTACCCGGCGCGCGGTGAGCACCCACCACTGCGCCTGTCCTGGTATGACAGTGGGAAACAGCCTCCTCAACTGGCCGAACTTCTCAAGGACGATCCTCGTGATCAAAACGGCAAGGCGTTGGGTACCGGAGGCGGGCAGTTGTTCGTCGGTGACAAGGGAATGCTCCTGGCAAACTACGGCCAGCGATGTTTGTTGCCGAAACAGCGGTTTGCCGATTACAAGCCGCCCGAACCGTCGATTCCCAAGTCGATTGGCCACCACAACGAGTGGTTGCACGCGATCAAGAACGGGGGCGGCACGACCTGTAATTTTGGCTACTCCGGGGCACTGACCGAGGCGGTACTACTGGGAACGGTCGCCTACCGCAGTGGCCAAACGCTCGAGTGGGACGCGCGCCGTCTCAAGGTGACCAATTCCGAACAGGCCCAGACGCTGATCCACAAAGAATACCGCAAAGGCTGGACCCTCTAGGTAGATGTCAGTGGGGCGCAGTGGGCCACACCGAGAGCGTGGCCCACGACGCGGAGATTTGATGAAAACAGCCGCTCCCCGCGGGGGNGCGGCTGCGATGATCAACAGGTCACCGATGTCCCGAGCGACAGCCTACGGCTGGCTTTCGTCTGCGGCGGACTTCGGCTGCGCATCGACGGTCGTCTTAAACACCTGCAGCAGAATGCGGCGAATGTTCTTGGCCGTGTCGGATTGGGGCGCCGCCTGGTGGGCGGCCAGNAGGGTCTGCTTGCAGCCCTCGCGATCGTTGCCGTAAATCAATTGGGCTTTGAGAAACAGCGCTTCCTGGAGATCGAGACCTTGCGGTTTCATTTCCGTCAGTAAGGTCTCGACGCGTTTGAGCGTCGCATCGGGACCGGCGATGCGGAGACTGGACTTGAGGCTCTCCAGTTGAATCTTGATGGCGTATTGGTTTTTNAGGCCCGCGGCGTTGTCCGCGTCCAACGCCATGATCTCCTCGANGGTTTCCTTGTAGGTCGTCAGCAGCAGGCCGACGTCGATCAGGCGCACGGCACGGTGCAGGAACTGCGCTTTTTCGACCCCCTCGGCCTTCTCCGCTTTCGCCAGAAATAAATCCCGTGTNTCCCGGGCTTTGATNTTTTCGGTCAGCATGGCAACGTACNCGGGCGCTTTCTGACCGCTGTAACCGACCTGCTTGGCGTACGGCCGACCCTGGGCATCCGCCAGGAAGACGGTCGGTACTCCTGTGACCTTGTACTGCTGGGCGAGTTCTTTGTACTGCGTTTGCTCCGCGGCGCTCTGATGCGATTTATCGCGCGGATTATCCACAAAGAGCAAAATGAAANTCTTGGGCGCCGCATTCTTGAAGACCGNCTGGCTGAGCACATTTTGTTGGAGTGCTTTGCAGGGCGGGCACCAGTCGGAACCGGTGAACTCGATGAGAATGTCCTTGTTTTCCTTGGCAGCCAGTTCCTTGGCTTGCTCAAAGTCGACAAGCCATCCTTCACCGGCGGCCGAGACGATCTGAGGCGCCAACGCCGGAAGCGCGACGCTCACGGCCAGACACCATCCGATGAGTGATCGAAGCGAGTTCATGCTGTTATCTGCCTTAAGAGGAGGATATCCGCGTCACCGCCTGTCGTCGCAATGCGCCGCGGGTCTTGTTCCGTGAAAGTAGACAGCAACTACTGCAACCGCGGTGTTCACACGATTCTCGCCACATCAGCGCTGAGCAACGCCCAGTGCTTTCAGCGTGGCAACGACCTGTCCGGCGTGCTTTCCCGCGTTGACCTTCTTTTCAATGTGTTGGATTTTTCCGTCTTTGCCAACGTAGAACGTCCAACGTTCCGGAACGGTTCGTTTGTCGTGTACGACGCCATAGCTTTTGGCGACATTTTTCTCGGGGTCGCTCAGGATCGGATAATCGAGCCGGAGTTCCTTGGCGTATCGTGTGTTGGTTTTGAGCGAGTCACAGCTGGCCGTGAAAAATGCCACGTCGAACTTGTCCAGGCCCGAACCTTTTGCGGCGGCGATCTCCAGTTTGCGTCCGCCGAGNAACTCGATCGTAAAAGCCTTCTTGACGTCGCTGACACGCAGCGAACTACATTGGCGCGTTCAGCCACCGGTAAACGCCTTGGGAAACCAGGCGACAACGACNGCCTGTTTGCCTTTGAACGACGAGAGCTTGTACGTCTTGCCGTCGCTTCCCTTGAGGGTGAAATCGGGCGCGGGATCGCCGACTTTCAGTCCCGCTGCGGTCGCGTGGTGAGCGCCGACCGACGTCGTCAAACCGATCAATAAGGTGAACATCAGTTTTCGCATGGTTTGGGTTCCCTCGGTGGAGCTGGGGAGCGGAGCCGGAGATGATTGGTCGACCAACAATGAGCCGCCACCCTATCATCTCTCTCTCGGAGTGTCCAATCGCGCCTCCGCCCGCGGTGCAGCAGAAGGNCGCAGTCATCGGCGGCAACTGGCCATGTTTTTGGGCGCCAACTGCGGTATGCTAAAGAGACCGTTGAGCCGTTCGATCAGCTCTCCCACCGATCACATTTTCTCCCTGGATCGCGGCGCAGAGATCGGGCAGAAAGCGCGCCGCAGTTGTCCGCTGAACTGAACCGACGACCGAAAGGAACACGCCATGACCATCCATCGCCGCGAATTTCTGAAGACTGCCGCCGCGACGACCCCTGTGGTAGCGGTGCCCTATCTTTGGACCAGTGCTTCGCTTCGCGCCGAGGAGAAGGACCGCCTACAGGTGGCTTCGATCGGTGTTGGCGGGCGGGGTTCGGGGATCGGAAAACANGCGGCTCGNCTCGGCGAGATGGTCGCCTGCTGTGATGTCGANAAGAANCGGGCGCAGGGCTTTGCCAAGCCCTTCGGCTGCGATTCGTATCAGGATTACCGACAGGTATTGGATCGCAAAGAGATTGACGTGATCACCATCGGTACTCCCGATCACTGGCATGTCAAGATCGCGATTGAAGCGATGCAGGCAGGCAAGGACGTGTATTGTGAAAAACCGCTGACGTTGACGATCGACGAAGGAAAGCAGATCCAGAAAGTCGTCAAACAGACGGGGCGGATCTTGCAGGTTGGAACGCAGCAGCGCAGCGAATATGGGAGTCGTTTTCTCAAAGCAATCGTGATTGCGCGCAGCGGCCGTCTCGGCGACAACCTGAAAGCCATCTCGTCGGTAGGACGGGCTCAAAAGGGTGGACCGTTTAGCGAATCGGAACCACCGGAGCAGCTGGACTGGAACGTCTGGCTGGGCCAGGCGCCATCGACCCCCTATATCAAGGAACGGACCCACTACCAATTCCGTTGGTGGCGAGAATACTCGGGAGGACAGGTGACCGATTGGGGAGTGCACCACACGGATATTGCGATGTGGGCGCTTGGATTTGAGAAGACAGGCCCAGTCTCGGTCGAGGGAAAGGGGGAATTCAACACAGAAGAGAACTGCTACAACGTGGCGCATTCATTTGATACCACGATGACTTTTGCCAACGGCCGCCAGATTGTGTTGAACAGNGGNCGTAACGAGTTGATTATCGAAGGCGAGAAGGGNCGCATTCGCGTCAACCGGGGGGGGCTTTCCGGAAAACCGGTCGAGGCGATCGCGGCGAGCAAAGCGGACACCGATTGGCTCAACCAAGAAGTGGAAAAACTGTACGGCGGAAAAGTCGTACCTCACATGCAGAATTTCTTCGATTGCGTGAAGAGTCGAAAACAGCCGGTCTCGGACTGTTTTTCACACCACCGNTCGGTGAGCGTTTGCCATCTGGCGAATATCGCCATGCTGCTCGATCGAAAGCTCACTTGGGATCCCGCTAAAGAGGACTTTGTGGGTGACGAACAAGCCTCGTCGATGCTCTCGCGCAAACAGCGAGAGCCGTTCGAAATCGTGGTCTAACGGGAAGCCACCGGGTGNTCGGNTCCCGCGCGCGGGCTGTGCGGTCNACACGCGCTGGGTCGACGAGCACNTGCGGCGTTGAGGGTCCGCGCGGGGTCGCTCAGACAATGAGCATCGCGTCTCCGTAGCTGTAGAAGCGGTAGCGTTGGGCGATGGCCACGCGATAGGCTTCGCGAATCAGTGTATCGCCTGCCAGGGTCTGTACCAGGATCAAAAGGGTACTGCGGGGGAGATGGAAATTGGTTAACAGCGCGTCGGTACACTGGAATCGGTAGGTCGGTCGGATGAACAGGTTGGTGGCGCCCGACCAGGGGCGCAGCTGGCCTGCGTGTGCGGCGGTTTCGAGTACCCGCACACTCGTTGTACCGACCGCCACGATACGGCCTCCCTCTTGTCGGCGTTGGTTGAGAAGTTGACTGGTTTCTGCTCCGATCGCCCCAGTTTCCGAGTGCATCCGGTGNGCTGNCAGNGTGTCNGTNNGNAGTGGGCGAAACGTCCCCAGTCCGACGTGCAACGTGACCCGCGAGACCGCAACTCCTCGGGTGGCGATCTCGCGTAGCAGTGGTGCAGTAAAGTGAAGCCCGGCGGTGGGAGCGGCGACCGCACCGGGCTCGCTGGCGAATACCGTCTGATAGTTCTGTCGGTCGGCATCGACCATGTTCCCGCCGCGGATGTAAGGTGGCAGTGGCACTCGACCGAATTGGTCGAGCAGATCGAACGTGGACTCGGGTGTGCCGGGGCGCACCGCCCAGAGGCCGTCGTCGAGCGGTTGCAGGAGGTGCAGGATCAGGGTCTTCGCCGAGTCGTGAGCGTCGAGAGTCAAGGTTTCTCCGACTTCGAGTTTGCCGCGCGTCCGCGAGAGGACTTTCCAGATGTTGTGGTCATCCTGTTCAAGGAAAAGCCCGCTCCAGCGGCCGCCCGTGCGAGTCCGGCGTCCCACCAGCCGTGCCGGAATCACACGCGTATCGTTGAGTACCAGCGTGTCCTGGAAATGGAGCAGGTCGGGAAGATCCCGCACGTGTTGGTGCGCAATGCTCTGCTGCCCGCGGTCGACCACCATTAAGCGGGCATCGCTGCGGCAAGCCAAGGGCTGTTGAGCGATCAGTTCGTCCGGCAGATCGTAGTCGTATCGATCGAGGTCGGACATGCGCTCTAGGATCGGTCGAAGGGAAGCGGGCGGGCCACTCGGCATGGTCGGACTGACGGATGGGACCGCGAGTCTAACGCAATCCAGCGAGCGGCATCAATGGTACGCCGATCGGCGGCAACCCCTGTTTCTGAACGCGCTACGAGCGAGGCGATTCACCGTTTTGGTGAGCGTGCTGGTGACGGGCGGCTGACAGTGTGTTGAAGAGCAGCATCGCAACGGTAAGGGGGCCGACTCCCCCCGGTACCGGTGTGATTTGGCTGGCGACTTCTCGAACCGCGGCGAAGTCGACATCACCGACGAGTCCCTCGTCGGTCCGGTTGATTCCGACGTCGACGACCACCGCCCCCGATTTTACCATGTCCGCCGTGATCGACTTGGGTCGCCCGATCGCCGCAATGAGCAGATCCGCTTGCCGTGTGATGTCGGTCAGGTCTGCAGTGCGACTGTGGCAAACGCTGACGGTGGCATTCGCGACGGCAGGCCCGCAAGTCGAGTCGCGTGCCGCGAGCAACATTGCCATCGGCTTGCCGACAATGTCGCTGCGGCCGATGACCACCGCGTGACGTCCCGCGGTGGTCACTTCGCAGCGGTGTAGCAGCTGTTGTATCCCATGCGGTGTGCAGGGAAGGTATCGGGGTCGCCCCTGGGAAATCAATCCCACGTTGGTGGGATGAAATGCGTCCACGTCCTTCAACGGTGCGACGGCATCGAGGACCTGCGTTTCATCAATCTGTGAGGGCAACGGCAGTTGGATCAAAATCCCGTGCACCCCGTTGTCGCGATTCAGGTTGCCGACCGTTTGTAGCAATTCGTCTTGGGTTGTCGTTTCAGGTAGACGGTGTAATTGACTGTCGATGCCCACTTGCTCACAGGCTCTCTGCTTGTTGCGAACATAGACTTGGCTGGCCGCGTCTTCGCCGACGAGGACGGCGGCCAGACAGGGTCGGGGGTGACCGTGTTCTAGAAACGCGGCGACCGAGACCATCAGTTCCTGCCGGATTTCCGCGGCGATTGCCTTGCCATCCATGAGTCGAGCCGCCATGCATTGATCCCTCCGAAGCGCATCGTTTCCACCGCACCATGGCGGAGCTGCTATTGTTGTACACCGATTGGGGTCCGAACGGCCAGCGCGTCGCGGGGTTGTTCTGTGGAGGACGTTCCGGCAGACCGAATGGCGGTCGGGCCGCGTCCCACTCCCCTTTGCCAGTGGGCTTGAATCTGCCATACTCCGGAATCCTGAGGACGCAGCGTAAACCGCGTCGATTCGCAGCGGAGACGGCATGTACAAGAACCTCAACTCCTGGACGCTGGGAATTTCCGGTCGACAGAGTGAATTGATCGAATTGGCTTTGACCTACGGGTTTCGTGGTCTCGATATCGACATCCACGACATGATCAAGCGGTCCGAGTCGAAAAGTGTGGATCATGCGACACGGTTCTTGATCAGTGCGCAGAAATTGTTGCGCATCGGTGGGTTTGATTTGCCGGTAGCTTGGACAGGTGACGAGGCGACCTACAAGGCGGATTTGTCACTGCTGCCGAATATCGCCGAGATGGCAGCGATGGTGGGAGCCCAGGGGTGTATCACGACGGTGCTGCCCGCCAGTGAGACTTTGCCGTACCAGGATAATTTCGAACTCCACCGCGAGCGACTGGGCGAGATGGCCGGTGTGTTGGCGCCGCACGGGATTCGCCTCGGTTTGACATTTGAATCGGCACCCGAGCACCGCGAGGGGAAAGAGTTTGAATTTGTGTTCCAAGCGGAACCTCTGCTGACCCTTATCAAGACGGTGCCTGCCGACAACGTTGGTCTCGTGCTCGACAGCTGGCATTGGCACGTCGGTGGAGGTGGGGCCGACCAGTTGGCCGAGTTGACGGCGGATCAGATCGTATCGGTGAGGTTGGCCGATATTCCCGACGATGTGAATTTGGCGACGATCGACGATTCCCAGCGGGTCGCTCCTGGTGAAGGTGGTTTGATCGACTGCGTCGCAATCCTGAAGATTCTCGCAGACCTCGGTTACGACGGCCCGGTCAGCCTATTCCCCTGTCCGACTCGATTCCGCAGTCGCACACGTGACAAGACAGTCCAGAAAGCAAAGTCGACACTGGACACGCTTTGGGAGGCAGCCGGCTTCTCGCGATCTGCTCGTTCCGAAGAAACCTCCGCCGAGAGTGACGCCGCCAAGAGTGACGCCGCCAAGAGTGAAGGCGCCGAGTCGACCGTAAACCAGGATGCGACCGCATAACGCGAGTCGTTCGCCTGGCGTCGACGGCCGTTTGTTGCGTGGTGTAGTCGNTACCAGCGATGCTGGTGTTAGCGCCGCGGNCGGTCGAAGTTTGCGAATTCGATCGCGGGTTGACCTGTCAGCACCCGTTCGACATTGCCCGCCACGGACTCGACCACACGCTGTTGGGCAGCATACGTGAACGCACCGATATGAGGGGTCAAGATCACATTGTCGCGGCCGTCCAATGGTCCCGCCGAAGGTGGTTCACTGGATCGGACATCGAGTGCTGCGGCGGCCAGTCGCCGCTCGTCCAAGGCCCTGGCGAGTTCGGTTTCAGCGACCACCCCACCCCGAGATGTGTTGATAAACAAGCAGCTGGGTTTCATCCGCGCGAACTGAGCGTAACCGAACAGATTGCGAGTATCCGCGGTGAGGGGGACGTGACAGCTGACGACATCTGCTGTCGCTAGCAGTTGGTCCAGGGGCATCCAGTCCGCTTCGTGCTGCAGGACCGGGGGAGCCGTCGCCGGTACCCAGGGATCGTACACCGCGATCCGCATTTCGCAGGCCCGCGCGCGCGCCGCGAGCAACGTTCCGATGCGTCCGAAGCCGACAATTCCCAGGGTTTTTGCCGCCAGTTCCACTCCCGTGAATTCTTGTCGCTGCCATTTGCCGGCGACGGTAGCGCGATGGGCGGGCACCAGATGTCGCGCCAACGCGAACATCAGCCCCAGCGTCAATTCCGCCACNGCGATCGCATTGGCGCTGGGCGTCGAAGTGACCACGATTCCGAGTTTGGAAGCGGCCTCGACGTCGATGTTGTCTAACCCGACACCNGCTCTGGCAACAATTTCCAGCTNGCCTGCATGCGCCAGTAGCTCGGAGTTCACGCGGGTTTGGTTTCTGACAATCAAGGCCCGCACCATCGCGGTTGACTCGAGCAGCCGGTCGGGCGACTTCCACAGGGCCGGATCGCGGACGATGTCGTAGTGCGACACCAATGCGTCCAACGCACCGCCTTGGATATTCTCACTGACGAGGATGTCGGTCATGAAAATGCGTGGCGTTGTTGATGGCGTGCCCGGTAGGTGATCGGTATCCGATTCGCGATGGGGTGTCAAAGCCCGCTGCCCGATTGGCATCCGTGTCCGGCACCGTCGGCTATTCGGGCGAATGCGTGGTTCCAGGGAGCACCCGAAGTTGTTTGGCGAGCCGATCCAGGTCGTTTTTTTGTCGCATTCGCTCGCGGTGCTGCGCAGCAGAGTTTTTTCCGTGCCCCGTTACCCTGTCGTAGTGTGTGTGTCTCTTTCGAGTCTCGGCTGCAAACGGCTCCAGGAATTGCAGGACGTTCTCTTCGAGGCGTCGCAGCGCCCTCTTGAGGGTGTTTCCGCTGGCGCGAATGAGCCGGCGCGACATCGGTTCTTGGAGCTTTAGTCGCGCCTGTCGGATGGCAGTTTCGGTGATGTCGAAATGCCCCTGTTCGTGGTCCAATAGCCGTTGATTGTCGGGCGCGCGATTCCAGGAGCGATCGCGCACCACCACACCGTACAGGTCAATCGTGGTGGCCTTCAGGTGAAAGCGGCGATTGCGGCGGGAAATGGTGTATTTCCATGTGAAACGAAAGTCGGTCTGCGTGAACGCCTGTAACGAGGGGGAGCCCGGGACGGGCTCCGTAGGGGGGGCTGCACGAAAGTCCGTGACGCGCAAGGGGCCCTCTGCGTAGCGCCGAGCGGCCTGCTTCGCGGCCGCTTGCCGATGGCTCGGCAGCGAGCGAACGCGCGGTGGTTCGGGGGGCAATTCGGGCCACCACGCGAGCAGTGCGATGGGCCACACGAAGTGATTCATGGATGCCTAATAAACCGAGTTGGGTGAACCGCGACTAGTGGCAGAGGGGCACGTGTCAGGGACGATTTGACGGCGACGCACGACGGGTCAAAATTCCGGCAACCCGTTTACGGCACCCGTCTTGCCGGCTATGGTGGTTGTTGGATTGTGATAGGCGACCCGAGATGAAATATCAAGCCGTCTGCGTAGAGTCGTTGGGCTACAGCCTACCGGCAGAAGTGATCGACTCTACGGAAATTGAGCGCCGTCTGGCGCCGTTGTACGATCGATTACATTTGCCCGAAGGGCGATTGGAACTGATCACGGGAGTTCGGGAACGGCGGCTCTGGCCGGTCGATGCGTTTCCCAGCCAAGAGAGCATCAACAGCGCCGAACGAGCGCTGCAGGCGGCCGGTGTCGATCGCCACGAGGTTGGCGCAGTGATTCACGGTAGTGTCTGTCGCGACTACCTGGAGCCGGCAACTGCCTGCCGCATCCATCACGAACTTGGGTTGCCCGCCGACTGCCTAGTGCAGGATGTCTCGAACGCCTGCTTGGGGTTACTCAACGGCATCGTCCAGGTTGCCAATATGATCGAACTGGGGCAGATTCGCGCCGGCTTGGTGGTCGGAACCGAGGATTGTCGAGCGCTGCTGCAGAACACGATCGAGAGGCTCAATCTGGAGAGCGGCATCAGTCGCGACCGGGTGAAACAGGCGGTGGCCTCACTCACGATTGGCTCTGGGAGTTGCGCCGTGGTTTTGGTGGAACGACACCTCAGCCGGACCGATAACCGCTTGCGTGCGGCGGTGGCGCGGGCGGAAACAAGTTTTCACCATCTCTGCCATAGTCAGCGACATCAGACCACGGGTGTCGTCGGCGGACCCTGGATGGAGACCGATGCCGAGCGCCTGATGACCGAGGGGATCGCGATGGGGCGCGCGACGTTTGACCATTTCCTTCAGACCCTGAACTGGGAAGTCGACGACATCGACAAGGTGTTCTGCCATCAGGTCGGTTCGATGCACCGCAAACGGATGTTGGAATCGTTGGGCTTGGATCTGCAGAAGGACTTCTCGACCTTGGACTGGCTAGGGAACACAGGATCGGTTGCTTTGCCGATGACGATGGCGATCGGGCTCGAGAAGGGTCACGTTAAGCGCGGCGAACGCGTCGGGATGCTGGGGATCGGTTCGGGTATCAACTGCCTGATGCTCGCCGTAGAATGGCAGCGCTCGTTGGTTGGGACCGCCGACGGTCGCGTGGTGGATTCCGCGGCTGAGGTCCCGCCAAGAGCGTACGCGGATAGCGACTTGGCTCGTCCCTGAGAAATAATCGGATCCCGCAGGCTTCCCAGGGAACACCGGTCGGCTCGTGCCTGCCACCGAGAGCCTGCCACAGGATGCCGCCGAGTTGACGGCCCCGGCGGATCATGGTGGTGGACTCACCGCGCCACCTGCGGCGCGGTGGATCGAATTTGCTACAGGCGAGGGTGGCGTCATGTTCACGGTCTTGGGAAGTCGTCAACGCACGACGCGCCGTGCGTTATTGCAGGTTGCCGGTGCCGGGATGGTGGGTGCTGGCATGCCTCAGGGCTGGGCCGGTACGTCTGCTGACCAGATGGTGCCCGCCCGCGCCAAGTCGGTCCTGTTCGTATTTCTCTACGGAGGACCTAGCCAACTCGAGACATTCGACATGAAGCCGGATGCCCCGACGACGATCCGGGGGCCCTTCAAGCCCATCGTTTCACGCACACCGGGATTGAGAATTTGTGAACATCTGCCGCGTTTGGCTCAGCGGTCCGACCAGTACGCAGTGATCCGCACCGTGAACCATCCACAAAACGATCACAATGGAACGCACTTCATCCAAACCGGTCATCCGCTGCCGCCGGCCGACCGTGGGTCGGCCAACGTGGCAGCGACCGACAAGGACTGGCCGGCGATGGGCTCGGTTGTTTCCTATCTGGACCAGCGCGCGCTTGGTGACGGCGCCCTCCGGTTTCCTCCCTACGTCTACCTGCCCCGATTATTGGGTCATTTTGCGGGTTACGACATCAATGGTCAGTACGCCGGTTGGCTCGGAAAATCCTACGATCCGATGGCAACCCACATCGAGAAACGTGCGCCCGACGACAACCCCTATTTCCGCCCGTGCGAGGACCGTGAACTCGACTTCCGCTTAGCCGGTCTCGCGCCGTTTCCACATATTACACTCGATCGACTCAACCGCCGGCACTCGCTGATGCAGCAGTTAGACGCTATGAAGCGATCGCTCGAGACGGCCCACCGGACCGCCGAGTTCGGCGCGTTGCGCGACCAGGCGATGAACCTGCTTACGTCGCAGGGAATTTCTCAGGCATTCGATATTCGTCGTGAACCAGATCGGCTGCGCGATCGCTATGGACGTGACCTGTTTGGCCAGTCGTTGTTGATGGGTCGGCGGATGGTCGAGGCGGGGGCGCGTTTTGTTACCGTTGCTTGGGACATGGCGATTCGAGGCGATGATACCAGTAGCTGGGACAGCCATCGCAGCTTGACGCGCGTGATGAAGAATCACTTGCTTCCCGGATTGGATCGAAGCCTGCCGGCGCTGCTCGATGATCTCGCGGACCGTGGGATGTTGGATGACACGCTGGTGTTCGTCGCCGGTGAAATGGGTCGGACGCCCCGTTTCCAGAATCGTGGGTCGGAGGATGGCAGGGATCACTGGAGTTACTGTTACCCGTGTCTGTTTGCGGGAGCGGGAGTCCGCGGTGGACTGTTGCACGGGAGATCGGATCGGTTTGCCGCCTACCCGGAGCTCGACCCGGTTTCTACTGGCGATTTAGCGGCCACGATTTACCAGTCGCTGGGAATCGCTCCCAGTACCCGCATTCCCAACGTCGAGGGGCAGCCGGTGGAGTTGGTTTCGAGTGGTCGCCCTCTGCAGGCCCTGTTTGGATAGTCATCTGACGGAGGGCAACCGGTGTGAGCCGTGACGCTGCCGGAGTTGCGCACCCCGATCTGTGATTAGGATCGTTACCTGGAGGAGTCAGCTCAACTGTACCGATACTCTCATAGGGGCTAGAATAAACACACTGAACATCGACAGCCGTCACGCTGTGGATAGCTCGCTTCAAGTGAGGAAAAGATGCTGAATATTCTGAGTCGCAAGCAGGCGAAGCAGCAGTATTGTGACGGTGTGAGCCGCCGCAACTTGATCAAGATTGGCGGGCTGTCACTGGGTGGGTTGTCGCTTGCACAACTGTTGCGACTGGAGGCGCAAGCCGGAATTCGGCGATCGCACAAATCGGTGATCATGATCTACTGCTGTGGCGGACCGCCGCACCAGGATATGTACGATATTAAGACCGAAGCGCCGCGTGAGATCCGCGGTGAGTTTGGACCGATCGAGACCAATGTTCCCGGAATTCAGATTAGCGAGAAACTTCCCCAGATGGCGGGGATGATGGACAAGCTGGTTGCGATTCGGTCGCTGGTGGGTGCCCGGGATTCCCACTACTCGTACCAGTGTATGACGGGCCATCACAACAGTGGTGCACCGGCCGGGGGATGGCCTCATTTCGGGGCGGCTTCGAGCCATTTTCAGGGGCCCGTGAAAGCGGGTGTTCCGCCCTTTGTGAGCCTCTGTTACACCACAAAGCACCGACCTTACAACGAGCCTTCTGCCGGATTCCTGGGACTGGGACAGTCTTCCTTTCGTCCGACCGGGCCCAGCCGTGAAGATATGGTTCTGAAGGGCATCACCTCTGATCGGCTGACCGACCGCAAGCACCTGTTGACGTCATTCGACACGTTTCGTCGCGGATGGGATCGCAGCGGGAAAATGGATGGTATGGATACTTTCGCGCAGCGTGCGATGGGGATCCTCACCTCCTCCGAACTGTTCGATGCGCTCGACATTACCAAGGAAGACGANCGGACTCGGAAGCGGTATGGTCACGACAACGAAAACCAGCCCAAGGGGGACGGTGCGCCGCGCGCGCCGCAGAATTTTCTCATCGCCAGACGTTTGGTCGAGGCCGGCGTGCGGGTCGTGACGATCAATTACAGCTTTTGGGACTGGCATGGGGGGAACTTCAGTAATGCCAAACAGGAGTTTCCGGTGTTCGAGAAGGCGGTGACCGCGCTCGTAGAAGACTTGCATGAGCGCGGCTTGGACAAGGATGTCACCGTGGTCGCTTGGGGTGAGTTTGGTCGGACTCCCAAGATCAACAAGAACGCGGGCCGGGATCATTGGCCGCGGGTCAGCTCGGCCCTGTTGGCGGGCGGGGGNATGCAGACCGGACNGGTATTGGGCTCCACCGAACGTCTCGGGGGCGAGGCGGCCGATCGGCCGGTAACCTTCCAGGAGGTGTTTTCCACGCTCTACCACAATTTGGGCATTAATCTGGATTCACAGCGTCTGTTTGATTTTCGCGGCCGGCCCCAGTACCTCGTCGATCCCGGCGTCCGTCCGATCAAAGAACTGGTTTAAGTTTCGGAGTGAGCCGGGTGGGTTGGTCAGACGCCGAGAGCCGCGGCGCTCTCTGTAACACCTGGAGCGGGCAGCTGGCTGTTTCCCTGTAGGAAGATGTCGACGGCGCGGGCGGCACCGCGCCCTTCGTTGATCGCCCAGACGACGAGCGACTGACCGCGCCGGCAGTCACCGGCTGCGAAGACGCCCGGGACACTGGTGGCAAACGCACCGTGTTGGGCTTCGAACGTTTCCCAGTTGCCACGCGGATTCTGCATCTGAAGACCGAGCATCTCTCCCAAGGCTGTTTCGGGGCCCACAAATCCCGTCGCCAATAGGATCAGCTCCGCGGGCCATTGGTGCTCACTCTCGGGGACTTCCCGGAAGGGCGGACCACCGGGGGTGGGTTGGGACCAGTCAACCGTTACGGTTCGTACTGCGCGTACACGGCCATTGCCATCGTCCAAGAATTCCTTCGCCAAGATCGCGTACTTGCGGGGATCTGCTCCGAAGTGGGCGACCGATTCGGCGTGCGAATAGTCGACGCGATAGACACGGGGCCACTGTGGCCATGGGTTGGCGGTGGCGCGATTCTCGGGAGGTTGGTCGAGGAGTTCGAAGTTCACGACACTGCTGCAACCGTGACGCAGCGACGTGCCAATACAATCCGCACCGGTGTCTCCGCCGCCGATCACGATCACGTTCGCGCCCTGGGCAGAAATGTAGCTCTGGTCCTCGAGCTGTGAATCGAGCAGGCTCTTGGTATTCCGTGTCAGGAAATCCATCGCGAAGTGGATGCCTTCGAGTGCGCGTCCGGGGCACTTAGCGGTTGGATCGAACGGTCGGGTAGCGCCGGTGCATAACAACAGGGCGTCGTTTTCTTCGAGCAATCGTTCGGGAGGNATGTACTCGATNGGGCACTCTCGCTGCTCCATGATCTGGGTCATGTGGCCCGCTGGAAACTCCTCGCGTTTTCCAATATGCGCGCAGGTCACGAAGCGAACCCCCTCATCTCGAAGTAATCCGACGCGCCGCTCGACGACCTGCTTGTCGAGTTTCATATTCGGAATGCCGTACATCAGCAGTCCACCGATGCGATCTGCCCGTTCGTAAACGGTAACCTGGTGTCCGGCTTGGTTCAGCTGGGCCGCCGCAGCCAACCCGGAGGGGCCCGATCCGACAATGGCGACGCTCTTTCCGCTGCGCGCCACNGGTGGATGGGGTTGAACCCAGCCGGAGGCGAATCCCCGGTCGATGATCGCGTTTTCGATGTTCTTGATGGTTACCGGGGGGTCGGTGATTCCCAGAACGCATGCGCCTTCACACGGGGCAGGACAGGTGCGTCCGGTAAACTCGGGAAAATTATTGGTCTTGTGGAGGCGTTCCAAGGCATCCTGCCAACGGCCCCGGTAGATGAGGTCGTTCCATTCGGGAATCAGGTTGTCGATCGGGCAACCGTGACCAGACTGGCAGAAGGGGACACCGCAATCCATACAGCGCGCACCCTGGCTCTGCAGATGATCGACATCTGCCGTGGTGAAGATCTCTCCGAAATCCTGCATCCGAACCAGCGGTTCGCGATACGGTACCGGTTCTCTCGTAAACTCCTTAAAGCCGGTCGGTTTACCCATCTCGGAATTCTCTGTTTGCTGGTGTAGCCATGATGAATGTGGTAGCCGGGGTTGCCCGTTGGCGATCGAGTTTGCCAACGCCTGCCCAGATCAACGCGCCGCGTCACGAGGTGACTTCTGCTTTGGCGTCTCGCTGTCTCCGCTCTAGGAGCACTCGTTTGTAGTCGGTGGGCATAACTTTTACGAATTCCGTGATTACGCCCGGCCAGTCTGCGAGCAGCCGTTGGGCGATCGATGATCCCGTATGCTCCAGGTGAGCCTGCAGTAGAGTCCGCAGCTGCTCCTGATCGGCTTCATCGAATACGTCTTCCAGTTCGACCATTCCTAGATTGCAGTTGAGTCGGAATGCGTCGCGGTCTGGGGCCCAGATATAAGCCACTCCACCAGACATGCCGGCCGCGAAATTCCGACCGACTGGTCCCAGAATGACGACCACACCTCCGGTCATATACTCGCATCCGTGATCCCCCACGCCTTCAATGACCGCATGGGCGCCGCTGTTGCGGACGCAAAATCGCTCGGCAGCACGTCCCCGCAGGAAGGCCTCTCCACTAGTGGCGCCGTACAGTGCGACGTTTCCGATGATGATGTTTTCCTCGGGTCTGAACGAACTCTCCGGAGGGGGAGAGATGATCAAGCGGCCGCCCGACAGTCCTTTGCCGACGTAGTCGTTTCCGTCTCCCTCGAGCTGGAGTGTCAACCCCGCGGCCAACCAGGCACCAAAACTCTGCCCTGCAGATCCCTGGAACTTGATGTGAATTGTGCCGTCGGGCAGGCCCTTTTCCCCCCAGCGCCGTACGACGTGGTGACTGAGGGTGGTACCCACCGTACGGTTCGTGTTGACGATCGGCAACTCGATGCGCACCGGTTCCTGATCCTCGATCGCAGCCTGACAAGCGCCTAGCAACTGGGTCTGGTCGAGCGAATGCTCTAGACCGTGATCCTGAGGAATCTGNCAAAATACACCGGTGTCTTCGCGCGGTTTTTCCGCAGGCCGAAGAATCGGTGTCAGATCGATTCCATCGCTTTTCCAGTGCTGGATTGCGTCCGACATGTCGAGAACGTCGCTGCGCCCGATTAGATCCTGGAACCTGCGAAACCCAAGTTGGGCCATCCATTGTCGGGCTTCTTCGGCGACCAGAAAGAAGTAGTTCACCACATTGTCGGGAGAGCCAGCG
Organism: Planctomycetaceae bacterium; assembly: GCA_002702965.1. Classification (GTDB taxonomy): domain Bacteria; phylum Planctomycetota; class Planctomycetia; order Pirellulales; family Pirellulaceae; genus UBA9264. The sequence continues at coordinate 11,370 of PADE01000060.1, read as the reverse complement.
AACTTCCTCCGCAGTTCAGGATCTTGCGTGGCGATCCCGACCGGACAGGTGTTGAGGTGGCATTTCCGCATCATAATGCACCCCAGAGTAATCAGAGGAGCGGTCGAGAAACCGATCTCCTCCGCACCCAGCAATCCCGCGATCACGACATCGCGTCCGGTTTTCATGCCGCCATCGGTCTGCAGGACGACACGGCTGCGAAGGTCGTTGAGCACCAGCGTCTGGTGCGTTTCCGCGATCCCCAGTTCCCAGGGAAGACCAGCGTGTTTGATGCTCGTCAACGGTGAGGCGCCGGTCCCCCCAGCGTCACCTGAAATCAGAATGTGGTCGGCGTGACCCTTGGCCACCCCGGCCGCGATGGTGCCGACACCGATTTCGGAAACGAGCTTGACGCTGATCCGAGCAGAGGGATTGGCGTTCTTGAGATCGTGGATGAGCTGAGCGAGATCTTCGATCGAATAGATGTCGTGATGGGGCGGTGGACTGATCAGCCCAACGCCAGGTGTCGAGCAGCGGATACGGGCGATGTTCTCGTCGACCTTCTTGCCCGGTAGTTCGCCACCTTCTCCCGGCTTGGCACCTTGTGAGATCTTGATTTGCAGCTCATCCGCGTTGGTCAGATACCAGGCCGTAACCCCGAATCGCCCCGACGCGACTTGTTTGATCGCCGAACGTTTGGAGTCTCCGTTGGCCAGTGGGTCGANGCGTACCGGGTCTTCGCCTCCTTCCCCGGTGTTGGATTTCCCGCCTAATCGATTCATCGCCATGGCCAGGGTTTCATGGGCCTCGCTGGAAATCGACCCAAAACTCATAGCGCCGGTACAGAACCGCTTCACGATCTCGCTAGTCGGTTCGACCTCTTCGATCGGGATAGGACCTCGGTTGACATGCTCTTTGAACTGCATCAAACCCCGCAGCGCGCAGCGCGTTCGGGCATCCTGATTTGCGTGATCTGCGAATCGGTGGTAGGCGGTGGTTGCCGAGTCCGGCGCCGTGGCGTCGTGTTGGTCGACCGTGTCGGACCGCTCGTTCAGCACATGCGACCAACCTCGTGTCGACACCTGCAGATCGGCAATCGCCGCCGGATCCCACATGTGGCGTTCGCCCTCGGCACGCCAATGGAATTCGCCCGGGTTGGGTAACGTGGTGGCCCCCGAAGCGAGGCCCTCGGGATACCCCAGTGCATGCCGCCGCAGAAGTTCGCTGGCGAGGACTTCCCAGGTCACGCCCTGCACGCGGCTTGGCGTATGAGTGAAACAGCGGTCGATGATCTCGTCTTTGAGACCGACTGCCTCGAAGATTTGGGCGCCCTTATAGGATTGGAGCGTCGAAATCCCCATTTTTGCCATCACCTTCAACATCCCTTTGGCCACGCCTTGACGATAAGCAACTACGATCTTGTGGTGATCACCAAACGGTTCTTCTTCCAACAACCCGTCAAGCTGGGCCTGACGGAGCGCCTCGAACGCCAGATACGGATTGATGGCATCCGCACCGTAGCCGATGAGCAAACAGTGGTGGTGTACTTCTCGCGCCTCCCCGGTCTCCACGACGAGGCCGATCTGGGTTCGTTTGGCTTGGCGAACGAGATGATGGTGAACGGCGCCGCAGGCTAACAGCGCCGAGAGCGGTACTCGCTCCGCTCCGATCTCCCGGTCGGAGAGCACCAGGAGACTGTAGCCTGCGTCGATCGCGGCTTCCGCCTCGTCACAGATGCGGTCCAAGGCCACGCGGATTCCGTCGGATCCGGCCGAACGCGGAAACGTGGTATCGATCGACCGCGTTTTCCAGCCGCGGTAGTCTGCTTCCTTGAGGGCACCCAGTTCTCGATTGGTCAGGATCGGGTGGGGAACCAGCAGGCGCTGGCAATGCCGCTCGCTGGTCTCTAGGAGATTTTGTTCTGGACCGATGTAGCACTCNAGTGACATGATCACTTCTTCGCGAATGGAGTCGATCGCGGGATTGGTGACCTGCGCGAAGAGTTGCTTGAAGTAGTCGTACAGCATTCGTGACTGGTCACTCAAACAGGCGAGGGACGAGTCGTTTCCCATCGATCCCACCGGATCGCGTTTTTCGCGAATCAGGGGGAGCAACATGAATTGCATCGTCTCGGTCGTGTAACCAAAGGCCTGCATCCGCGCGCGCAGCGAGTCGGGGTCGAATTCCGCCCCCTCGCCAGCGAATTGATCGACCAGTTCGTCCAAGGTCAGCCGCTGCTCCCGCAGCCACTGGCTGTAAGGTCGGTTGCTAGCGAATTGCTCTTTGAGCTCTTCGTCGGGAATCAGGCGTCCCGCTTCGAAATCGACGAGGAACATCCGGCCGGGCTGGAGGCGTCCCTTGAATTTCACGTTTTCGGGTGTCACGGTGGGAAGCACACCGACTTCGCTGGCCATGATCACGCGATCGTCGTGGGTCAGGTAGTAGCGACTAGGACGCAACCCATTGCGATCCAAGACCGCACCGATGTAATGGCCGTCGGTAAATGCGATCGAGGCGGGNCCATCCCAGGGTTCCATGAGACATGAATGGAACTCGTAAAACGCCCGTTTTGCTTCCGGCATGGTCTCATGCTTCTGCCAGGCTTCGGGGATCATCATCATCACCGCTTCCTGCAGCGTTCGCCCGGTTTGCAGCAGGAATTCCAGTGCGTTATCGAAGTTCCCTGAATCCGAGCAGTCGGGTTCCATCACCGGAAATACCTTGGTGAGTTCCTCTCCGAATAGATCGCTTTGCATTACTCCTTCGCGCGCCCGCATCCAGTTGATATTGCCACGTAGCGTGTTGATCTCACCGTTGTGTGACATGAACCGGTTGGGCTGGGCACGGTCCCAACTGGGAAAGGTGTTGGTCGAGAAGCGAGAGTGCACCATGGCGAGATGCGTCTGGTAGTCGGGGTCGCAGAGATCGGGGAAATAGGGAAATAGCTGTGACGTCGTCAGCATTCCCTTATAGATCATGATTTGTGTCGACAGCGAGCAGAAGTAGAACAGTTTGGCTTGTTGCAAGCTGGGGTCGCTGCGCAGCACATGGCTGGCGCGCTTGCGAATCAAGTACAGTTGGCGTTCGAACGCATCGGCCTCTAAGGCTCGATCGGTTGTGTCGCGGCCCGCACCCACAAACAACTGTTCGATGTATGGCTCTGCCTCCCGCGCCGCGCGACCCACATTCGCACTCTCGGTGGCTTGAGGCACCTTTCGCCAACCGATTAGGTATTGGCCCTGTTCGGCGATGATCTCGGTGACCTTTTGCTTACACCGTTCCCGTTCTTCGGCGAGTTGCGGCAGAAAAACCAGCCCGGCACCAAACTGTCCGGCTGGAGGTAGCGTCTGGTCCAGGTCTTGGTCTGCGACCTTGGTGAGAAATTCGTACGGCAAACCGGTCAGGATCCCAGCGCCGTCGCCCGTGTTCGGGTCACAGCCACAGGCGCCTCGGTGGTCCATGTGTTGGAGGATCGTGTACGCGTCTTGAACAATCTGATGGCTTCGCCGACCCTTGATATTGGCCACGAATCCCACGCCACAACTGTCGTGCTCATAGGCTGGGTCGTACAGTCCCTGTTTTTCCGGGGGTCCAAAGCGTGGGGATGAACTCATGTGTCTTGCCAGTCAGCGAATTGCTAATGAAGTGGTCGTAAGGACAGCGGGCATTCGCGGCGTCAGCGATCCTCCCCCACGGTCGACAGCGTGGGGAGGGACGCGACACCGTTTTCACCCTGCGGCGTTGCGTTTAACAAGTGGTCTAGGAAATGATGTGCTGCGGTCCCGAGTATGCGGCCTCGTCGGCGAATGATCCCGACCGGACGTTCCAGACGAGTTCCGACGATCGGGATCGCGATCAGCGCACCGGAGTCGACCTCGCGGCGCACGGTCGGCTCGGGCAGAACACTGCTGCCGGCGTGAATTTCGATGGCCCGTTTGAGCGTCTCGATGTTGTCAAATTCCATCTCCATGTCGACCTGGACTCGGGCCGCGTGCAGAGTCCTGTCGAGCTCGCGGCGGATTTGCAGGTCGGTTGAAAATCCGATCATTCGTTGCCCCGCCAGGTCGCGCAGTGTGATCGATGGCATACGGGACAGTGGATGTTGGGGTGAACAGACCAACAACATCGGTTCGTCCCACCAGGGGATCATGTTGATGGTCCGCGATTTTTTGGGGTAGCTAACCAGACCGAAGTCAGCCTGATCCGCTTCAACCATGGCGTATACGCCAGCGGGGGTTTGATAATCGAGGTGGACCAGCGTCCCAGGTGCTTGTTCTCGATGGCGTTCCACAAAACGGTTCATATAGTACAAACCAATCGAGTAAATCGATGCGATGGTCACTCGACCGGCTACCTCCTGACACAGCATTTGAACCTGCTCTTCGAGCGAGTCGTATTGCTGGAGCAACCGGCGGCTACCGGAGTAGAACAGCGACCCCGCCGACGTCAGAACAAAAGGGCGTTTCGAACGATCGAGCAGTTTCACCCCCAGATGTTCCTCGAGCTGATTCACCGCCTGGCTGGCCCGGGATTGCGAGATTCCATTCTCATCAGCGGCGCGCGAGAAGCTCTTCTTACCGACCACATCACAGTAGACCTTAAGGGTTCGAAGGTGCATGAGAATGCAGGGATGAGAATAATTGGTAGGCGCAGGATTAGAAAAGGCAATGCAGGCTAACGATCCGCTCCCAGACCGTCAACCACCCCCGTCCCGTGCCACAAACGGCATGGGGTACGCGGTTTCACAGGTTTCAGCGGGTCGGTATCCGGAGCCACGGGACGATGGCGCGAACCACGGTGGCGCCCGATCTGCCCCGCACAATCCGACTGGGCGGGGACAGGGGCGCGGTGACCGGAGACGCGGTGACCGGAGACGCGGTGACCGGAGACGCGGTGACCGGAGACGCGCGGTGGGAGACCGCCGCTACTGTTTTTCTTCGGCAACCTTGTTTGGTTCGTACTTGTGCCCACGATCGCGCGTGACCGTGGCACTCAGGATACGATCCGGTTCCGCAAACGGCGGCTGATTTGGCGGGTCGATATTCCGGCGTTGAATCAACGTCAGAATCTCCATGCCCTCGACCACTCGTCCAAACACGGTGTGTTTCCCGTTCAACGCCGGCGTCGGCGCGAATGTCAGGAAAAACTGCGATCCGCCCGTGTCCCGCTGCTGTCCTTTGGCCATGCTGAGGCTGCCACGAAAGTGCATTCTGGCGTTCGGCTCGTAGCACTCGCACTTGATCTTGTACCCCGGATCTCCGGTGCCGTCCCCTTTCGGGCATCCGGCTTGCGCCATGAAACCCCCGATCACCCGATGAAACGTCAGATTGTCGTAGAATTTTTCGTCCTTGATCAGGCTGATGAAGTTCCCCACGGTGCCCGGCGCTTCGTTTTCAAACAGCTCGAGTACGACCGTCCCGCGATTTGTTTTCAGCTCCACTCGCGGCAGGTTGTCGGCCTCACCTTCTGCTTTGCGCAAAGTCTGTTCCTTGGCCCACAACGCCTTGTATTCTTCGATCGATGCGAGGAAATTGCGGGCATTGTCGCGAGTCAGTGCCCCGCGCGTGTCGGCTTCTTTGAGGTAGCGTTCGGCGGTTGCAAAATCATTGATCGCAAACGCCGCCTCGCCTGCCAGCTCATACAGTTCGGCGATGCCGACGTTGTTTTCCAGAAGTGTCTCTGCGACGTCGGCGGCTGGTTCGAAATTGTCGCGCTTGAGGTCATCCAGCATAAGGCTGTAGAGGAAACGAATGATCTCACGGTCCTGATTGGGGGCTACCAAGAAAGCCTTCTTCGCCGATTGCCGTAGGCCTGGGATCATGGCTTCGCCCCTGTCTACAAGCGCCTGCCATTCTGCCTGCAGAGCGATTAGCGCACCCTCTTCGGCCACTTGGAAACGTGTTCGCAGCGACCGCATTTCCTTAATGACTTGCTTCCACCCCTCCAGAAGTTCCCCAAACTCCAAGAACGCCGCGTCCGCACCAGCCGGCGGGGTGGCGGGAGGTTCCTCCGTTTTCGGGGCCGGTTGGGCGGGCTTTTCCTGTGCCACAACCGTGACCGCGAAATGATGCGGTCCGGTAGTGAAGAAAAGTACTGCCGGGATGACCAACAGACGACAGAAACTTCTCAGCGACATCGTTCAGCCTCGCAAGAATCTCGGTGGTGATTCGATCTCCCCAGGGCGCTGTCCGCCGGCGCACCAGCGGGCCTTGGGTAACCTCGTTAGAACACAGAGATCACCCGGGCCGAGGGGTCAAAAAACAAGCCCGCGCAGTATAGCACACGCGTAGGGCAGCTGGCCACTGGGGCGGGGATGACGCCAACGGCTTGAGATAGCGAGTTTTAGGTGTCGAGTTGGGTCGGCGCTTCGAGAAATGCCTGGAAGTGCTGGCAGGCGACCGCCAGGTCCCGCACGCGCGGAAAGAAGATGCCCCGCATGCGGGCTCGTCGGATGACGCCCTTTTCCAAGACGCCGTCGAACAGGCGAAAGCCCCCCGAGGGATGCGGTGGCTGGGACCACTCGTCGCGGATCGTGGGCGCGTGAGCATTCGTCATCTCGGCGTAGCTCCACGTGACATCGAGAGGGCGGCAAAGGACTAGCCCGCAGCGGACCTGCGGACGATCTTCCGCCGACCGACTGCCAGTCGGAGGTGTCCGAACCGGTTCTCCCTGGGCGCTGTATCCTTCGCGAACGGTGGGATCGAACCGATTGCCGATGTCCAGAGATGTGGTCAGTGATAAGCGGGAGGTGTGCACCGAGACCAGCAGTTCCACGGCGGTGACGCTTGGATCAGGGATAAGTGACCAACGCAGTTGTAGGCCAAAGCCGGATTGCGGGCACTCCGGGTAGCGGACGATGAGGTCACCGGTGCGCACGTACGCGTCGATCGAACCGGCGGAGATTGGTCCCGGGAAGTGGACCTGCAGGATNTGNACCGCGTCGACCGCGTGGCGCTGAACTTTACGGATGCGGATACCGTCAGCGGGNGCCAGCAGATCAAACGCGGCGGAGACCAGCTCGCAGTTCCAGCACGCGATGTTACCGTCCAGTTGCCACATAGATCGAAAATGACCGTTCCGGGTGAGGCGCTGAGACAGCATACCAGCCAGCGCACGTCTTGAGGGCACGGCTGTAAAACGGGAGTCGGTTGCCAACCACGCTAACGCTAGGGGCGATAATACCACGTGGCCCTGACCTGTCTACCGTGACCGCGACGAATGCTTGAGTCGACGGTTCCGGGCGTGAATTTGCACACCGCTAAGACGGTCCTATAATCCAGGCTGTGTGGTCGCGTTTTCCTCATCAGTGCTGCTGCATTAGCAGGGGTCGGATGTCTGATTTCATCACCGTTTGCGAACAGGCGAGTCGAGCTGGTGGCGAAGTGCTATTGAAATGGCAGCAGCGGATACAGGCCCGGGAAAAGGGTCCGAAAGATCTCGTCACACAAGCCGATATCGAGTCCCAGCAAGTCATCCAGGAGATCTTGTTGGGTGCTTTTCCCGAACATGGTTTTCTGGGTGAAGAGGACCCTCACGACAAGCCCCAAGTACGCCCCGGTCAGGGAGAGTACTGTTGGGTGGTGGACCCGCTCGATGGAACCGCGAACTACGTTCACGGGTTGCAGTCTTTCGCGGTGTCGATTGCCTTGCGTTGTGGCGACGAAGTCGTTGCCGGAACGGTATATGACCCCATCCGCGACGAGTGCTACAACGCGGTTGCAGGCCAAGGTGCCCGGTTGAATGGTGAGCCGATTGCGGTGAGTAGATGCGGGGTACTACGAGAGGCTTTGTTGGCGGTTAGTTTTCCTGCGAATATTCCCCGTGGGTCTAAGGAAATTGGGAGCTTTATCGAAGTCTTGCATCGCAGCCGTGCCGTGCGCCGAATCGGGTCTGCGGCGCTCAACCTCAGCTATCTGGCGGCGGGGCGGCTGGACGGCTATTGGGCCTCGAGCGTTAAGATCTGGGACGTGGCGGCCGGTGTGCTCTTGGTGCGAGAAGCCGGGGGGATCATCTCTGGTCTGGACGGGCGCTCCTTTGTTCTGGATGCGCCGAAATTGACCGCCGCCTGCTCTCCGGAACTACACGGCGAGCTGATGTCTGCCTTGACCAGTTTGCCTGANTGANAAACTGCGTAGAAAAACGCCCTAACGTCGTGGAACCCAACGAGATTGATTGACTCGATAACTGTAATTGCCGCAGGTCTAGGGTAAACTGTTAGCAGCGGGCTAGGGACTCGTCGGGTTGCCCGCCGTTCCGCTCGCGGTCGAGAAACGTGTTGGCGTCAGCGATCCTCAGCGATTGCGGTGGTGCCAGCGCGATCGAATCGCGCGGAGTCGTNTTGCCTCGCGGATGGTCTTGTCTCTTCACTCTTTTTCTTTTCCTGGTTGTCTGGAGCACAACCCGTGTGGAAAAATGGATTGACGCGCGCTATCCCCTATTGTGCGGTCGTGGTTACCGTCGGGGCGCTGTGCAGCGCACCCGTACGTTCGCAGCCGCCGGCTAGCGAGCAGCCCGCGCCGGCCGAGTCCGCGCAGGAAGACTCCGTTAAGGAGGTCGAGCCACGCGTCTTCTACCTGCTCGACGAGAAGGGGAATCCGATCTGGGTGCCGAATTTCTCCTTCGAGCAGTGGCAGCGGTGGTTTGAGTTAGATCAGCGCCTGCGCGATCCGGAGACCCCACCGTTCGTTCACGAAAAGACAACCGTCGAAGCTCGTGTTGTCGGCGAGATCGCGTCGGTTTCGGTTGCATTGCAGGTGCGGCTGGTTGCGGCCGCTGAACCGCAGACCGACGATTGGATTCGCGTTCCGCTCGGTTTATCACAAGGCGCGCTACAAGATCTACCGAGTTATCTGGGGACGGGAGAGCAGTTTGTGACGCGCAGCACATCGGACGGCCAATTGGTGGCCTGGGTGCGCGCGGCTCCCGCTTCGTCCCATCTCTGGAAGTTTGACTTGCGGGTACCGGTGATCCGCAACGCGAATGACTCGCAATTGCGACTGGAAGTACCGACGTCACTGGCATTTGTCGCGAAAGTGCGCGTTCCGGGAAGTCGCGTTTCGGGCTCTGTGGAAGGTGGTGCGAGTGTCTTGCGAGCGNATCGGCAAGTCGATGGAGACACCGAGTTTCTATTGGAAGGCCGTAGCGGTTTGAGCATCTCGTGGCGAGCATCTGGTNCGTCGCAAGAGCCCGTGCCGGCGCGGTTCGATGTACGGTCGCGGATCCGCGTGACCGTGGAAGGCCCCGATTATCTCACCAGTAGGGCCGACCTTACGGTTCGTAGTTTCAGCGGCGAGTACCGGTCCTTCCTGGTACGCTTGCCTCCGCGCATGCGGTTGTTGTCCCATTCCGATCAGCGGGGCTACGTGATCGAACCGGTGGCGAGTGACCAGGCGCCTGATAAGGACTTTCAGTATGTGCGTGTATCACTCGAAAACAAACCACCGGAAGCCGGACTTAATTTCTGGTTGCTCGCGGTGCTGCAACGCGACCGGGAGGACNCGGAAACGGGTTCTGAGGCCATCGATATGGCAGGTTTTCACGTATTGGAGTCGGTACGTCAGCGAGGGCAGATTGACTTTGTGGTCAACGGTGACTGGACCTTGAACTGGCAACATGGTCGCGCGGTACGCCGTGTCAATCCTCGGCCTGATGCAGATAGCGCGACTCCTCTGGTCGCGCAGTTCCTCTACCACCAGTATCCCTATCAGTTGGCGTTGACGGTTCGGGAAAAGACTCGCGACGTACGGGTCGAGCCGGAACTCGAATTGGATGTACAGCCGGAGCGGCTGGAGTTTCAGGAACTGCTGGTTTATCAGGTGCGAGGTGCGCGCACCTCGGAGCTGACGATCGATGTGGGCGAGTGGATGATCGACAAAGTTGGTCCAGAGGAGGTCGTTGCCGAGTATCAGCACGCAGTGGGCCAACTGCGGATCCAATTGACGGCGGCAGCGGTCGACTTCGATCAATTCACCATTCGCCTAAATGGTCACCAACCGATGCCGACCGAGTCTTCTCTGGCCGTCGAATTGCCGCTGCCGTTGGAGCGGACCGTCAGTCCGACAAAAGTTAGCGTGCGAACTGCGCGGAACGTGGAGTTGATTCCGATTACGGAGAAGATGGTCGGGCTGGTGCCGTTGGCATCGAGCGTGGTTTCCAATAGCGGACCGGAACGGGAATGGGTGTTTCGTCAGGACACGAGCGCGTCTGCGATGAGGTTTGCCGCTGACTTCAAGATCCGTGAGCGTCAAATCACCATTAACCTGGGCACCGTAGTGGGTGTGGAATCAGGTCAGTTGCGCGTGCAACGGCAAGCAGAATACCAAGTGACGTTTGGCTCGCTGACGGAAGTAACCCTCGAGCTACCGCGTTCGATTCTTGAGAATGCTTCCTCGCGTTTCCAAATCCGCGCCGACGGCGAGAAGCTGCCGACTCCATTGGCCGAAACAACCTTGCCGGGAGACGACGAGAACGTGCAAGTTGATGTCTTGCTACCGAGAGAAGTGGTCGACCGAGTCCAGATCGTGCTGGAGTACGAAGTGCCATTGGCGGCGCTCTCCGCCAACCGACAAGTAGATGTCACCGTTCCAATCGCCCGGCCAGTGGCCACCGAGGGAGCTTCCCTGTCGCTCGTTGCGTCGTTTTTGCGCTGTGCCGACTCGCTCGATGTTAGGGTGCCTGGTGCCGAGTTGGTGGTTGCGTCGCGCAGCAGTCCTGAGGGAATACGTGAATTCGAATTACCTCTTACAGAAACAGCGGAAAAGCCGCTTGCACTCGAGATCAGGCGGGTGGAAACAGGTCGGAGTATTCCGATCATCGTGAAGCAGACCTGGATTCAAACCTGGGCCACCGGCGATCATTACTGGAATCGAATGAGTGTACGGGTAGAGACCAGGCAGTCGCGAATCCAGATTGTGTTCCCGGTGGGGTCCCAGTTGGGTCCGGTGGCGGTGAATCAGCAGCCGATTCACAAACCGTCCATGGAGACGGGAGATCGGCTCGATTTACCCTTGGATCCAGTGGTCTCGGAACACGTTTTGGAGCTCTGGTACAGTCTGCCTAGGGTCAGCGGTCGGTCGTGGCGGCGGGTGGTGGCTCCACGGATCGATGGTGTGTCGCGATTCGGGCGTTCGTACTGGCAATTGGTCACGCCTCCGAACCAGCACCTTACCTGGAGTTCCAATTCGCTCAGCGAAGAATCTCACTGGCGTTGGACGGGCTGGGGTTGGCGCCGTGAGGAACTGCGAGACCAACAGGCTCTGGAGCGGTGGATTGGCGCCAGCGAACAGGACGCGCTGCCAGTGGACACGAACCGTTATCTGTTTGCCACAGTCGGAGCGGTGCGTCACCTCGATTATGTCACTTTCAGCCGGCACTTGCTGCTGCTGCTGGGAT
>PADE01000059.1 GCA_002702965.1 Planctomycetaceae bacterium | reverse complement strand
GAGTGTTGCAAGCAGCTGTCGCATGACTTTATCTGTTTCGTTAAAGAGTCGAAGGCTTGCATGCGGATCTTGAGGGGTTTGTTGCAGATTGATAATGACAGTACCAAGAGAACTTGCTTCACGAGATCTTGCAGCTGTTTCGGTTACGACATGAGGTCAACTGTGGCGACACCAGCCGAAACTTCGGTCGACACGCTGGTGGATGGTCACTGCGCCCCGCGGCGCATGGCGAACGGACGAAATAACGTGACCGTGTCCCGGGTGGCATCGGCCAGACTGCCCCGGAATGTGAATCCTTTGGATTCGATTCGAGAGCGGTCGACGATATAGGACAATTGGTTCATGATGGCGGAGTCGACCAACCGGATTTCCAGATCGGGAATCTCTCTACGGATCGTCTCGGTGATCTGACGAACGGTGAGATTGTCCGTGACGACGTTGTAGATGCGGTTGTCAAACAGGTTCTGGGTTAGCGCGTGTTGAATTGCGCGGATCGCGTCGGTCAGGTCGAGATACGGACGTTGTTGGTCCAGTGCAGTACGCCATACGGTTAGCGGCTCTCCGAAGCACGCTTGCCAGATGAATTTGTTGACTGCCGTGTGAAATCGCATGCCGATCGAGGTTCCGTAAATGGTTCCAAATCGGAACGTCACGAATCGAAGCCCACGCTCTGAACCCATTTTCTGGAGCGATCGTTCGGCGGCCAATTTGCTCTCTGCGTACGGGCTCTGTGGTTTGAGTTCCTCGTCGGAACACTCCTCGGTGACCACGCCATCGGAGACCCCGTAGACACTGGTGGTCGACACAAAGATCAGTCTCGCGCGGGCTCGTAGGCAGGCCTCGGCAACAGACTGAGTACCTCGGAAATTGACCCGTTCAACCTCCTCCTGGATTTGAAAGCTGGCGGGGGCATTGGTAATCGCGGCCAGGTGAACCACGATGGTATTTTTGTCGAGTAACGGGAGCAGGTTGAAATCCGGATCGGTAACATCGGCCTCAACGAGTCGATAGTTGATTTCAGGCGGGAGGTTGTACAGTGAACAGTACCGCTGCGTGTGGAAGTTGTCGACGATGACCACTTCCTGCAGCTGGTCGGGTTGGAAGCTCTGCAACAGACGAGAGCCAATGTGTCCCAATGCCCCGGTGACGACGAGTTTCATTTGTTTGCGAGTTCTTGCCGTGGTTCGTTTCATGTGGCCGTGGCGGGTGACGACTCTGCCGCAGGGCGNCCGTTCGCGGCGCTGTTGTACACNTCCTTGGTTCGTTGAATACCCTGCTTGAAGGTGTACTGAGGTCGCCAGGTCACCAGACTGCGCACACGATCGGAGGTGAATTGCACGCGGTCTACTTCGATCCGCTTCCGGGCCTCAGGCCACTCTTTGTGAACGACGCGTCCGGAGCCGAAACAATTCACGATTTGGTGGGCAATGTCCGAGATCGACAGATGTTCCTCATGGGTTGCGAAATAGACTTCGCCTANCAAAGAGGGACTCTGCGTCGCTTCGTAAATCAGTTCTGCGGCATCTTCGACATACAGCACATTGCGCGTCTGCTGACCGGATCCGAACAACGGGATGTCCTGGTCGTTCCGAGCTAGATGAATAAAGTAGTTGACGACCCCAAATTCGGGAAAACCTTTACCGAACGGTCCGTAGAGGTTTGCGAACCGTAGAGTGAGGGTATTGAGGTCATGCACGCGATGGTAAATGCGGTAGTATTTTTCGGCGACGCCCTTGTTTGCGGAGTAGATGTCGAGCGGTCGCTCGCCATGGTCTTCGTCGACGACTTTGTGCACTGCCCTTCCAATCACGGTACTGCTAGACGCGTACAGAACGACGGCTTCCCGATTGACAAGCCGCACCGCTTCGAGCAATTTGAGATTNCCAAGGCAGTTGATTTCTGCGTCGAGTAAGGGGTTTTGGATCGAACGTGGATGTGATGTCTGGCCGGCCAGATTGATGATCACGTCCTGGCCCTGTACGGCTGCCGCAATGACCGGCTCATCGCCCATGCTTCCGCGAACGAAACGGATCCGGTCCCAAAACGGAGTGAGATGGTCGGTNGTCGCGTGCAGCTCGGGCTCCAGCGAGTCGAGTACCGTGATCTCGTTGCCGGGGTCTTGTAGGCAGCGTCTGACGACGTGCGCCCCGACAAACCCCGCCCCTCCCACGATCAGGTATTTCATAACGGCGTTCCCAGGTGATCCCGAAGTAGATGGTTGTCGCGNACATTGGACACGTGCCGACAAGCTGTGTAGCCGACGTGTGCGCGCACTGGCGGCTGATCGATGCTTACGGTGGATTGGTGTGGACTTGCGGGCATTACAGAGTGTCGACTGTGGTGGGCCTGCGATCGCGTTCCGNCAGTACCGAATCGATCGTCAGATCGATTCCTCGCTGCAGTGAAATCGAGGGCGTCCAGCCCGTGGCTGCCGAGAATTCACCGACNTTTGCGACAAAGTTGCGGTGTTCGATCGGCGATGCGTTTTCAGGTTCCGGGACGCGATCGACGAGCACCGAGATGCCTGTTTTCCTACTTACCCGATCGACGATCAATTGGAAGGCATCGCAAATCGTGTGTCCGGTGCCGCTGCCGATGATCCAGTGCTTTCCGTTGGTGTTTTGCCGATGTGTGACGGCCATCTCAAATGCCTGGGCTACATCGGCGATGTAGATGTAGTCCCGAATCGACTGTCCGTCGCCGAAAAGCGTCAACGGCTCACCGGCCAGCGCGCGGCGAATCATCAAGTTCAGGATTCCTCGATCCGCTCGTTGGCTACGGCACCCGGGTCCGTAGACATTGGCCAGCCTGAGGATTGTGCCCCGTGCGTGTCCCAGGCGGATGTAGAGTTTCAGATACTCCTCCGCGATCCACTTATGCAGGTCGTACGTTGTCAGGGGTCGCGCGGGATAGTTGGAATCGACGGGAAGCGTGTCGGTCAGGCCGGCGATCGTGACGGTGCTCGCAAACAGGATAAAAGGCTTACGATCTTGATGACGGCACCATTCAAGCAGCGCGAGCATGGGTCGCACATTGATGGCCGCATCTGCGAAGGGGTCCTGGTTCGCNGAATAGGAACTCGTCTGAGCGGCNAGGTGGATGATGACATCGGCTCCGGCAGCCAGCCGTTCCCAAACCGTTGGATCTGCTAGGTCGTCTGCCAACTCGGTCACNNGCTGGATTCGCTNTGGGCAAGTGGTGTCCCGGCGGCGGACTCGTGTGATTTGCCAACCACGGTTGGCCATTCGGTGAGTCAACGAAGTGCCCAGGTAACCGCAACCACCGGTGATCAGTGCTCGTCCGGGTGACATCGCGAAATCTGTTCTGTGATCACTCAATCGATGTTTAGGTTTCTAACGTGCGGACGACTAATCATCACGGCGCGACCGACAAGTGGGAGACTCTTGAAACGTGTGTATGGCGTCGACAACCCGCTTTAGGTCTGGTTGTGTCATGGCGGGATCCAACGGGAGCGAGAGGATCTCGCGACAGGCATGTTCGGTTTCGGGCAGATCCTCAGACCCGCGCAGCCGATTCAAGTACGCCGGTTGCAGGTGTACGGGGCGTGGATAGTGGATCAACGCTCCCACATCGTGTGACCGGAGGAAATCGAGCAATCCGTCACGACGAGTCAGCCGCACAACGTAGAGATGGAAGACGTGGCTCGTGGTTGGCGCGGCAGTGGGCAACGTCAGGTCCAAATCGGAGAGCGCTGAATGATAGTAATCTGCCCACGTTCGACGCCGNTGATTGTTGGTGTCCAGGTGNCGGAGCTTGACGCGGAGAATGGCGGCTTGCAATTCATCGAGCCGAGAATTGAGGCCCGGGAACTCGCTGACGTAACGCTCGGTCCATCCGTATTCGCGCAGGTGTCTTACTCTTTGCGCGAGCACGAGATCGTTTGTCACGACCGCTCCGCCATCACCGAGGCCCCCTAAGTTCTTGGTGGGATAAAAGCTGAAGCATCCCAGGTCGCCGAGACTGCCGACCCGCTTTTCCCGATACGTGGCTCCGTGTGCCTGAGCTGCATCCTCGATGACCCGCAGGCCGTGGTGACGCGCGATGGCGAGAATGGAGTCCATTGCAGCGGGGTGGCCGTACAGATGGACAGGGACGATGGCACGCGTCTGGGGTCCGATGACCGCTTCGATCCGTGCCGGATCGATCGTGTACGAATCGGGTGCAATGTCAACGAGTACGGGTGAAGCGCCCGCCAGTTCGATCGCCGCGACGGTTGCCACGGCGGTATGTGAAACGGTAATGACCTCGTCACCGGGCCCGATCTGGCACGCCCGTAGAGCGAGGTGCAGCGCTTCGGTACCACTGCCGACGCCGATCGCGTCGGAGACTCCCAGATAGTCCGCAAATTCTGACTCAAACGCCTGTACTTCTTTGCCGAGAATATACCAACCGGAATCGAGCGTCCTGGCGATCGCCGCATCGATGCCCTCTTTCTGGGCGAGGTACTGGGCATGTGGATTACTGCAGGGGATCATGGGCAGATTTCCACACGAGGGACGTAGCGAATGAACTGGCCACCGTCCGCCAAAAACGGTTGTTCTTTGTCGAGGATTTCGTCAGCGTGGTTCCAGGCGAAAAGCAGCGCGAAGTCGGGTGGCTCGGAAGTGAAAGCCTCGTAAGGTCGCACCGGGATGTGTGCGCCCGGACTCAGTTTGCCTTGTTTGATCGGCGTGGTGTCGCTAATGAATTCGACCAGTTCGGGTGTGAGGGAACAGTAGTTCGTTACGGTGGTACTCTTGGAAGTGGCGCCGTAGCCCACCACCCGTTTGCCTTCCTGTTTCAGGTCGGATAACAGTGTCCGCAGAGCGTCTTTGGAGTGCTCGACCCTGGTCCGCAACTCCTCGTAAGTACCCGAGTGTTTGAGCCCCAACATCTGTTCGCGGGCCTGCAGGTGCGCTACCGCATCACCGACGCGATGCACCCCTTGGCGGCCCAGGACATACCGCATGGAACCGCCGTGCACGGGTTGGGGGAGAACATCGATCAATTCCAGCCCGTGGAGATCTGCCAGATAACGGACCGAAGCGGCGCTGAAGTAGAAGGCGTGTTCGTCGTAGATCTGGTCGTACGAGGTTTTTTCAACAATGTCACCGAGGTAGGGATCTTCAAAGATGAGGACGCCGTGCGGCTTGAGTAGCCGCTTGACACCGCAGAAAACGGAGTGGATGTACGGAATGTGGCACATCACATTGGCGCCGAGGATGGCGTCGGCCGGTCCGTGCTCTGCTAGGATGTTCTGAGCGAGCTCTTCGTCAAAAAATTGGGAGACGGTTTGGATGCCTTTATCGACTGCGACCTGGGCCACGTTCGCGGACGGTTCGACCCCCAAATGGCGTATCCCGCGGGCAGCAAAATTCTGCAGCATAATTCCGTCATTGCTTCCCAATTCGACCACAAACGGATCGGAGTCCGAAAGGTATCGATCGCCAACCCAATCGGCGAAACTCTTGAAGTGGGCCGTCATGCGGACCGAGGTGGACGAAAAGAAAGCGTAGTTCTCGTGGAACATCTTCTCGCGATCGATGAGTTTCGCGAGTTGCACCATGCAGCAGTTGGGACAGAAGGCCACTTTGAGTTCAAAGAAATATTCGTCGGCGACCTGGCTGGGGCTGAGAAAACCGTTGGCAATGGGCATTTGCCCAAATGAGAGAAACGGTTCGATCGGAGTTTCACAGACGAGGCAGGTGGGCATAACAAATCCTCAACGGAGCAGCAACGGGGAGCGGGGCGGTGATCGATCGAGGCGACGAGAACAATGTCACAGCGAACCGGGGCGTGGGACGTTAGCCAACTCTTCTCGTTTCCCAGGGTATCAACGGCGCAAGTTTGGCTGGGGTTTTGTATCCAGAATATGCCTGATGCACGCATCCACTGGCGTGCAGCGTGATGGGGACAGAGAGATATGGCGGAAATAGCCATCTGATATTGGAAATGGCTGACTTGAATCTCAGTTCGTATCGTGTTGCGGCCAGAAAGTCTGCGGGAACGGTCGCCGTTGATCGATAGTGCCCAGGTGAAACGACTGGGAGATCCGCGATATCCCCATTGTGAAAAGTTTCGAACAGAAAGGTTCCGTCCTCGTGGTAGAGTTCGAAGTAGACCTGTAGGCCCGATGTCTGTTCGAATACTTCATATTCGATGCGAATGACGATCGGTTTGCCATTTTCCAGGTTGGTGCGAGCAGTTCCGTCCTGGAGGACTTCGATCCTGTGGAGCCGGAAGGCGGGATCCGGAGGCAGAGCGGCAATCGCCTGATCGAGATCACCTGTCGACTCCTCTTGGGGAGTCGCGCGGAGGTATTCTTCGACAACCGAGTGGCTGGCTCCGTCCCGGACGATGCGGCCTTCCGAAATCCACAGCGTCCGGGGGCATAGCTGGCGAATGGCCTGCATGTTGTGACTGACAAACAACACCGTGCGGCCCTCGGTGACGACCGCCCCCATTTTGCCGAGGCACTTGCGTTGGAATTCGACATCACCGACCGCCAGGACTTCGTCGATGATCAGAATTTCGGGTTCTAGGTGTGCCGCTACCGCGAACCCCAGGCGGACCTTCATGCCCGACGAGTACCGCTTGACCGGGGTGTCGATGAACCGCTCGACCCCGGAGAAATCGATGATTTCGTCAAACTTGCGGCGGACCTCTCGGCGTGTCATTCCCAGAATGGCACCGTTTAAGTAGACATTTTCACGGCCGGTGAGCTCGGGGTGGAAACCGGTGCCGACTTCCAACAGGCTGGCGGCCGTCCCATAAAGTTCCGCGCGCCCCGTGGTCGGCCGGGTGACCTGCGAGAGGATTTTCAATAGGGTCGATTTGCCGGCCCCATTGTGACCGATGATCCCCAGCACTTCCCCTCGGTTCAGCTCGAAAGAGGCGTCCCGTACCGCCCAGAAGTCCCGGTCAGCGGCTCGGTGTCCGTTTTCACGCAGCTGCGCATTATCCGTTGTTATCGGTTCGGGCTCGGGTCGCTTAAACAACTTCCGCGTCCAACGGTTGGCCAATTCCCGCAGCGATCCGTCGTGGGTCAGGCCCAGGCGGTACATCTTGCCGAGGTCCTCGACGCGCATTGCTAATTGACTACGGTTCATTGGTCGTTGCAGATTCCCGGGAGCATTTGTTGCGCGGCTGCGCAGTCTGTCAAATCGTGTCGGCGAAGGTGGCTTCCGCTTTGCGGAAAAAGTAGAGTCCACCGACCAGCATCGCCACGACTCCGGTGAGCGAGATCGCCAGCATGGTCCAGTCCGGAGCCAGCTTGCCGAGGATCGCCCAGCGGAAGCCCTCGATGACGCCGACCATCGGGTTGAGCCAGTACAGTATGCGCCACTCTTCGGCTGCCAGACTGGCCGGGTAAACGACGGGCGAGACCCACATCCACATACGGGACAGGAAGGGTACGATATGTTTGACGTCTCGATACTTGACGCTAAGCGCGGTCAACCAGAGTCCCACGGATAACCCGGATACGGCACAGATCAGCACCAGCAGCGGCACGGCGAAGGCGCGCGAGGTCAACGGAACTTGGTACCAGACCATTAAGACGAGTAATAGCACGAACTGAATCGCAAACGCGATGAGGCCATTGACCACTTTGGATAACGGCAAAATGAGCCTGGGAAAGTAGACCTTGGTCAGCAGGTGACCGCCCGTTACGGTGCTGTTGCTGGCGCCGGTCAGGCAGGCCGCGAAATACGTCCATGGCAAGAGGCCGGTAAAAGTGAACAGCGGATAGGGAATGCCGTCGCTCGGGATCCGGGCCATTTTCCCGAAGACGACGCTGAACACGATCATGGTGACCACCGGGGTGATGACCGCCCAGGCGATGCCGATCACACTTTGCCGGTACATCGCCGAGAAATCGCGCCAGACGATCTGGGATAACAGGTCTCGGTAACGCCAAAGTTCACGAACTCCCAGCGTCGGCCATGCCCCAGGTGGGGAGATCACGACGACCGGCGAACGTTCTTCGCCCGTGTCAGAAGGTGAGAGGTTGGGTGAATCGAAGGGCATGTCGGCGGGAAGTTCCTGATCCGTAGCCACGTCAGAATGTGCCGGCAATGGAGCGGCTCACGTTCCACTGGAGGTTGGATAACCGGTACCCTGCCCGATGGTGATCGCGACGTTCATTTAGCGGCGTGCTCATCGAATGGGTAGGGTGTACGAGGGCGTGATTTAGCGAACGTGTAACAGCGACTTGAGCGGGGCAATCCACTGTTGGCGCAACTCGGATTCATAGGATTTTTGCATCAAGCTGGGGAGCACGGTGCGCCGCGAGGCCTCGTCATCCGGCGGCGTATCGGCGGAGATCCGGTGGACGGTTGTCTCCTCAGCGGGCAGGATTCCGCGGCTGTCGAACAGTAGCCCGACATGCGGGTTGCGAGCACGAATCGCGGTCACACTCGCCCGATCGACCCGGTGGCCAGAGAATGGAAAGGCAAACGGAACCGAGCGGTCACCAGTTAGTTCGGCGATCGTGTGACACGAGCCAGCTAGTTCAGCTTCCAGGTGATCATGCGGTAGGCCCGCGAGGTGACAATGCGCGGTCCCGTGCGCGCCGATCGTAAATCCGCTAGATCGCAGGGAGCGAACCTCGTCACGCGTCAGGTAGGGGCGCCGCTGTTTCAGGAATGCCTCGACGTCGATTCCCAGAATGCGACAGGTCGCATCGAGCGAGGAGCCGTTTTCTGGTCCCAGGTCGAGCAGCCACTGGCGGATCGCTGGAATATCCGCGTCAGTCGCTCGTTGGGACTGGGTGATGAGACGCGCGGTGGCCTGCTGGTCGGAGTCTCCAAGCCGGTCCAGTGCGTCAATACAAAGTGAGGCGGCGTTGCGATAAAAGAGCTGTCGATTGTCGATAAAGTTCGTGGTCACAAAGAAGATCGCGGGGATCTTGAGTTCCTGCAGGATGGGGGCGATGACGGTCAGGCATTCTCGGTACCCGTCATCGACCGTGACGACCACAGCCGGAGATCGGGACCTGCGAACGGACGATTTACGGCGGCACGCTTCTTCGTAGCCGATAACTTCAAAATTGCCGGTGAGCCAGACCATGTCGTCCCGAAACGCGGTGCTGCTCTTGAATGGGCAGATATGGGCGACATGTGCTGGCCACTCGTCGCTGACCGTGTGGTAACACAGGCCGATCACATCTTGTGGCACCAAACGTGTATAGACCGACCGGGGCACGGTTGCCATGCCGAGCTGGAGTACCGATTTGATTCCCGAATGGAGTGCGCGTTTCATGTCGGCTTGGCGGACGGGTAGGCTATCAGCGGGTTGGTCGCGTCCGGATCGATGTCGGTTCTCGAATAATGAGTGCGATCAGCATCGTCGGTCGCCCGATTCCGGTTGTGGCCCGTGTGGACTGACCCGTCGCTCCTTTGGGGGTACACGGCCACCCGCTTCCAAAATGGTGCTAACGGTTGCCCACTGCGCGGTAAAGTTCCATCAGTTTTTGAGTTACCGAACTGATATCAAACTCGTTCAGAACGTGCTTTCTGGCGGCTCTTCCCAGCGCTTGCCACGATTGCGGATTGGACAATACGTGCACGAGACAATGATCGAGTTGTGCGACATTTTCTTCTCGCACCAGAAATCCGGACACGCCATCTTCAACGAGTTCGGGGATGCCGCTGTGGCATGTGGCGACCACGGGCATCCCGGTCGCCATGGCTTCTTTCAAGGCGTTGGGAATTCCGTCTGTGTCGCCCTCGCTGGTTCGCGCGCTAGGTTGTACGAGAATATGGGACCGACGGATTTCATCGAGTGCCTCTGCGTGCGGGATCCAACCCCGCAGCGTTACGTGGGCGGTGATCTCGAGGCTCTGTATCAAGTTCTCGAGTTCGGCGCGGTAGGGTCCCTCGCCAATGATCGTGTAATCCAGTCGGAAACCACGGTCTAACAGTTTTCGGACAGCGTGGAGTGCAATGTGAAAGCCCTTTTTTTCCACCAGCCGTCCGATCGACAACAGCCGCGCACGTTCGCCCGCCTCGAGACCGCGGGGTTGAAAGGCAAACTGTGAGCAGTCAATCGGACTGTGGATGACCTCGATGTTCTGTGTGGGACAGCCGAGCGCTTGGAGCTTGGCCGAGAAAGCTTTGCAAACGGGAGTGAAGGCCTCGCCGGCGGCAAAGAGTGGCGTGTAGTCAACTTGTTCTTGTTGGACCATGGCGCCCAGATCGTATCCGCGGAAGGAAGTCACGATCGGGCAATTGAAAACACCGGCTTTTCGAAGCGCAACCGCCATCAATCCGAATGGTCCAAATTGACAGTGGATCAGGTCGTAATGACGGTTCTTGAAAAAGGGGACCGCTGCGCAGGCCAACCTCAGCTGTCCGTGATTGGTTTCGGTTGGGTGGGCGAGGAGCCGGTACAGCAGTCGAGGGCGCTGAATGAAGTACGGGGCCAGCCTGGTGCTCGCCCGGGCCAGACGACGTATCCGAGTGTGCGGTAATCGCGTTTCGTAAAGGACGCGGCCTCGTCGCCCAGGAGGCATGACCGAAGGTCGGTCCGCGCTGTGCGAATGCGACGAGTCGTCGCAATCGATGCCGGCTGCCAACAGCTTGGCCTCAACGGTCGGATAATCCGCTCGCTCTCGGGCGATGACGTCAATTTCGATTCCCGATTCACGCAGATGCAGTACTTGGTTGAGGATGAACGTCTCGTACAGGTTGGGAAACCGCTTGACCCAGAACGCGACGCGCATGTTCAGTTCGACCCGCTAGTGTCTCGGAGAGTCAGAGAGCAGAAAAACAGAGAGCAGAAGAAGTGGTTCAGTGACGGCGGCGGGAATGCGTGTGTTCCCAGCGGGAACTGCCGGTCCACATCACACCGGCTTGCGCAGTTTCAAGACGTGCATCGAAGCAAAGAACCGAGATACTCCCAAAGCACCGGCGCGTTCGCATTGCTTGCTCAACCAGTGGTCGAGCGGCTGCAACAGTCGCCGCAGTGGCGCCACAATGGTCAGTGGGAACAGGGCGTAATAGTGAATGAACCGCTGGCGTTCGACGCGGAGTCCGTGCCGGCGTGCGGCGGCTTTGAAGTTTCCCGGGGAGTGTTCGCGATGAGCGATCTTGGTTTCTCTGCGTGACAGTAATCTGCGCCCTAGTTTTCGAGTGCGGACGAACAGACAGGGGTAGTTACGCGTCTGAATGATCGCCACGCCGCCCGGTTTGAGGATCCGTTCGATTTCCGCCAACAGAGGGCCGTCTTCATCGAGATATTCGATGACACCCAGCGCCGTGCAGACATCGACCGAGTCGTCGGCGAGCAGTGCGATGTTCTGGACGTCGGCGTTGACCAGTTGCACGTCCTGCAACTGGTTCTCCTCCATCAGGGAAGCCGCCGCGGACAGCATCTCGGATGAGATATCGACGCCCATCAATTGTTGAAAACCGAGCTGGCGCATCTTGATCAGGGCGTGGCCGGTTCCACAGCCGAGATCGACGGCGGTTTCCTTGGGTTCGTCGCGGATCTGCGTCAGCGCCCATGCCTCGCGGCGGCGCAACGGAAAATACTGGTTCCAATGCTCGATTTCGTTGTTGTAGGCCAACCGCCACGTATCGCCGTGCTTGTCAAAGAAGTCGGCAATCTCCTGGACCGTCTCGGTTGTTTCAGAAGTGGGTTTTGGAACGGGTTGTAAGGGATCGAATGTGATCACGATGGAGCAGCCTGTGTGAAGGAAAAGATCAAGATCGAGTTATGGCCAGGGTTCGCGTCGGGTGTTGTGACCTGTCTTCGGAATTTAACCGCCGTGCGACCCAGGTGCGGATGAAAACGGATCGTTGACGACTTACACCCGCAAACAGTGGACGGCTTGTGGGGCGAGCAATGTGCCGCAGCGGGATGTCTGTCAAAGTTCCTCCAGCAGACAGTCATCGACGACCACCGATGCGCCCTGTTGCATGAAATTGACCGCCACCAGCAACCTAGCTTCGCCGTCGCGGCGGAGAATCGTTCCCTCAAATCCGGCGAACATCCCCTGTTTGACGCGGACTCGACAACCGGCCGTNAGGCGTTCCTCCCGACTTAAAGGNGCACCGATCTCGATTAGGCGTTCCAGATCGGTTAGGTCGTCGGTCAGTTGCAGGCCATCTGTCACATCGAGGCAGCGGGAGATGCAATTGGTTGTCAGTGCGCTGTAGCGGGTTGCCGAATTGCCGTACAGGAAGACGTAGTTACTGAATAACGGCTCGAAAACACTGCGCACACGNCCCGACGGAGCACGCTGTCGCCGTTCGACAAGCGGGCAGTAAAAAGGAATCGAACGGGTTTGTAGTTTACGCATCAGCAGTTTTTCACGCCGTGACAGCGTGTACAGCGCCCACCAGTGGGACGCCTCGTCGTCGCCCGCGGTGGACGCCGAAATTTGCTGCTCACAGCGGGCTCTCTCGAGCAGGTCATCGGGGTATAGGTGCGGCTGGCGTGCGAGAATNGGCATCGTTTCGTACTGCTAGGGTGAATCGGGAAACTGGCGCGGACTCCGTCCTCCAGGGTGCCATCGCAGACTTTGCAACGACCCTGTTGTGCCACCATATTCGAGCATAGTTTGGACTTCCGACGCGATGGTCTGCTGTTACCCAAAATGTCTCGATTCGTCGATCGGCCGCGAACAGTCTTGCNGCGTATTCAGGACATCCGGATCGATGCTCGCGATCGAGACCGCGCGACGGCCTTTGCTTCCGGTCGACGACGTTGCAAGATCCTGGCAGACGACATAGTTCGCGACACACACGCGCGATTCACTTGCGGCGAACCGTAGGTCGGAGCGGACCGATCGTTCGGTTTGTAGCGTGGATGTGGAATGTACCGGTGTCCAGCCTGGTCCGCATCGAGGCGCGCGGTAAGTGAATCGGTTGGCATCGAGTGCTCGCCGCTGCGCCCTTTTGGGCTGCCACAGGCTCAGCGTGACCGGGACGGTGTCGCGGTCGGGCGGGCGTATGTGGGATCCGATCCAATCGATTCCACAGCGCGCTGGTCAACCGCGCTGTGGCGTAATGGGTTACCGGCGGGAACGAGGAAAAATCCGGTGGGGGTAGATCTTGCAGTAGGGTAGCGCTTTGGCCAGTTCGACGATTGCCGCTTTGGTGACTCTGCTGCCGATGAGATTGAGCTCGTCCAGGGTGGTCATCTCCACCAGATGTACCAGGCCGGCGTCGGTGATCTGGGTGTCGTAGAGGTTGAGCCCTCGCAACTTGGTCATCCCTACCAGATGCACCAGTCCGGCATCGGTGACTTGGGTGCTTTCCAGAGAGAGCACCTGCAACTCGGTCATCCCCGTCAGGTGGACCAGCCCGCTGTTGCTGATGGACGTGCTCTCCAGCGAGAGCACTTGGAGCTGTGACANTGCCGCGAGGTGGATCAGTCCGGCGTCATCGATCTGGGTGCCTTCCAATGAGAGTACCTGCAGCTCGGTGAGCGTTTTGAGGTGGACCAGCCCGACGCTTGTGGTTTGGGTGTTCTTGAGGGAGAGCCTTTTGAGTTTGCTCAGCCCGTTAAGCGGGGCCAGGCCGGCGTCGGTGATCTGAGTGTTGTTGAGGATTAGTCGCTGTAAATCGGTTAGTTCCTTTAGGTGTATCAGATCGGCTTCGAGGATCCGGACGTTGCTCAAGTTGGCGGCTACCACGTTGCCGCGGTCGTTCCGCGCAATCTCCGCCCCTTTTCGCTCGAGCGACGCAACTGGACCACCACACCCGACCAGCTCCAGCACCAGCAGCATTCCGAAGAGACGTTTCACGTGGGGCTCTGACCGTGGAAAGGTAAAGAAACTGGGCCGCAGNGNTATCAACGCGGTTTGGCTTGCGGATGGTCCTTGAGCAGGAAGTTTCCGCCTCGCACGATGAAGGTGCGGGCGGCGGGTAGNTTTGCGCTGGGTGATCTTTCTTACCCCGGACTTTGGAGGATTGCCAGATAGGGAGGGTNGCTTGCGGTGGTTCCTNCACGAGTTTCCTGTTCCCCCTTGACGGTGGATGCTANTGGGCGGCCTNGCATCCGCGGTCCTTCGCCGGCGGTTGGCAGGAATCGACGATCGGTTGAACGGGTACTCCGGCGGAGCTTTCCGTAGACCCCGATTCCAGGTCAAACGCGGTGCGGGGAGCCAGTCGGACAGGCATCGACGTGGGGGTTCACGAGTCGGCAGCGACAGGCCGCGAGGTTGTTCGCCCGGTTGAATCGAGAGGGGCGTGAATGTCGGCGGTTTTGTTCTAGAATGTGCTTGCCGGNCGGTCTTGCCGCGCTGTCGGCCCAATGTGGCCTCCCATTGCACAGGAATCAAATCATGATGAGGCAACCGTCCTGGATCAGGGCCGCGATGTTGTTGGCGCTCTGTGCGTCCGGTGCGCAAGCTACCCTGGCGCGGGACTTGCGCGTTCTGTTCCTGGGTGACAACGGACACCATCGGCCCCGTGAGCGGTTCGTTCAACTGCAGCCGGTGCTCGCCGAGCGCGGCATCGAGCTGGTCTACACGGACAAGGTGACCGACCTGAATCCGGAAAATCTCGCCCGCTACGATGCCTTGATGCTGTACGCGAACATCGACAAGATCGATCCGCGATCCGAACGGGCGTTGCTCGATTATGTTGCGGGGGGCGGTGGGTTTGTCCCGTTGCATTGTGCGACGTACTGCTTTCGCAATTCGGACCGAGTCGTGGCGCTGATGGGCGGTCAGTTCAAACGTCATGGCACGGGCACTTTTCGTACCACGATCNCGCAGCTCGACCACCCCATCCTGAGAGGTTTTGGGGGGTTTGAAAGCTGGGATGAGACGTATGTGCATCACCTACACAACGAAAAAAACCGCACCGTGTTGGCGTATCGCGTTGATNCAGAAGGGCGCGAGCCGTGGACCTGGGTGCGAACGCATGGCAAGGGGCGTGTCTTTTACACTGCCTGGGGACACGACCAGCGAACCTGGGGCCACGCCGGCTTTCAGAACTTGGTGCAGCGCGGTCTGCGGTGGGCGGCGGGAGACGATCCTGCCACCGTGCCGGACTATCTGGCCGATCAACCNTTTCCGGTTCCGCGAATGACGGCGAAGCGGACCGATGTTCAACCGTTCGTGTATGTCGACGCGGAGGACAAAATTCCCAACTACACGCCTGGCAAGCAATGGGGGGTTCAGGGCGCGGCGTATTCGAAAATGCAAAAGCCGGTCCCGGCCGAGGAGTCGCTCAAACATATGGTTGTGCCCGAGGGGNTCCGAGTTGAGTTGTACGCGTCGGAACCGGCGATCGGTGGCAAGCCGATATGCATGGCGTGGGACCATCGAGGGAGGTTGTGGGTGGCGGAGACGTACGACTATCCCAACCAGCTTCAGCCCGCGGGCAAGGGTCGTGATCGGATTCGCATTCTCGACGATACCGACGGCGATGNGCGGGCCGACAAGTTCACGGTGTTTGCTGAAAAGTTGAGCATTCCTACCAGCATCACCTTCCATCGTGGCGGCGCAATCGTGCAGGACGGAACGCGAACACTGTATTTGAAAGACACCGACGGCGATGATGTGGCAGACGAGAAATCGGTTTTGTTTGCGGGTTGGAATCAGCGGGATACGCACGGCGGGGTCAGTAACTTTCAGTACGGTCTCGACAACTGGATTTGGGCCATGCAGGGATACAACAGCTCGCGTCCGACGNTGAAAGGAACTCCGCAGCAGGGCTTTGGCCAGGGCTTCATACGATTTCGCGCGGATGGTTCACAGCTCGAATTCATTCGCTCGACGAACAACAANACCTGGGGGCTGGGCATCAGCGAAGAGGGAGTCGTTTTTGGTTCCACCGCCAACCGCAACCCCAGCGTCTACATGCCGATCCCCAATCGCTACTACGAACGTGTCCGAGGGTGGACACCGTCACTCCGACTGGGCACGATTGCCGACACGCANTTATTCAAACCCGTTACCAACAACGTGCGACAAGTCGACCACCACGGTGGCTACACCGCCGCGGCCGGTCACGCGCTGTACACGGCGCGGCGTTATCCACAGGACTATTGGAATCGAACGGCGTTTGTGAACGGACCGACAGGCCATCTGGTTGGCACCTTTGTGCTGAGCCCCGACGGGAGCGACTTTGGTAGCAGCAGCCCGTTCAACCTGCTCGCCAGCGATGACGAATGGACGGCGCCGATCATGTCCGAAGTGGGGCCAGACGGCAACGTATGGGTGATCGATTGGTACAACTACATCGTACAGCACAATCCCACACCGCGAGGATTCAAGTCGGGGAAAGGGAACGCTTACGAAACCGAATTGCGAGACAAGAAGCACGGCCGGATCTATCGAGTCATCTACGGGGGACAGAAAGATCTTGTCCCGCAGAACACGAACCTGGCGGGGGCGACTGTTGAGCAACTTGTCGCCACCCTTGCGCATCCCACCATGTTGTGGCGAAAACACGCTCAGCGGTTGCTCGTCGAACGGGGCCAGCTGGATGCGNTGCCCCCCCTGATCGCGTTGGCGAGCGACCCTTCGACCGACGCGATTGGGCTGAATGTCGGAGTGATCCATGCGTTGTGGACGATGCACGGGCTGGGGGCGCTCGACGGTTCGCATCCCGAGGCGACAGCGGTTGCCGTCGCGGCATTGCGGCACGACTCTCCGGGCGTGCGGCGAAACGCGGTTCAGGTACTGCCTGGCGAGAGCGAGTCAACAGCCGCTCTCTTGTCATCCGGTGCGTTGACCGAATCGGATGCGCAGGTTCGCCTGGCGAGCTTTTTGGCACTGTCCGACTTGCCACCGGCACCGCGGGCCGGTGCGGCAATTCTGGCTGCGCTACAGCGACCCGCCAACCTCCACGACCGCTGGATTCCCGATGCTGCGATCAGCGCCGCGGCTGCGCATAGCGAGGGCTTTTTGAAGGCTGTGGCGAAACGAACCAACCCACCAGCGGAGTCGGTGCTCAAAGCGGCTGGCATCGTCGCCGAGCACTTTGCGCGCGGCAGAGCGTCGGATTCAGTGGCCTCGATCGTCGCTCAACTGACNGCGGCCGATTCGTCAGTCGCCGACGCGATCATCGGTGGTTTGGCACGCGGCTGGCCGGCGGGCGCGGCGGCGAAACTAGATCGCCAGCTCGAATCCGACTTGGAACAAGTGCTCACNCGGTTGTCACCCGGNAGCCGAGGTCTGCTCGTCAAACTCGCTCGTGGTTGGGGCAGTACGCGGTTCGAGAAATACGCCCGCGAAGTCTCGGCAGCATTGCTGCGTCAACTGGACGACGCGGCGCTGACCACGGACCGCCGACTCGCTGCCGCCGAACAACTGGTCGAATTTCGACCGCTCGACGCGGACGTGGTCGTTGCGCTGCTCAAACGGATTTCACCGCAAATGCCCCCCGGTCTGGCCAGCGGAATGATCGGGACGTTGCAANCCAGCGAATCGCCGCAAATCGGCGAGCTATTGATCGAACGTTTCCCCCGCCTGACGCCGCAAACCCGAAACGCAGGCATCGTCACGTTACTCGGTCGACCTCGATCGACCCTGTCGTTACTCGACGCGGTGGAGCAGGGCGTTGTTCGACTTGCCGAACTCTCGCTGGACCAGCAACAGGCGCTCGCAGCACATCCGAACGAATCGGTTCGTCGCCGCGCAGGCCGGGTTTTGAGACGCGACGGCGGGTTTGTGAATCCAGACCGTCAGAAAGTCCTGGCGCAGTTACTGCCGCTCACCAAACAGACGGGCGATCCGATGGCCGGGCGGGAAGTCTTCAAGAAACAGTGTGCGAAATGCCACCTGCATAGTGGTGAAGGGACTCGAATCGGCCCCGATTTGACCGGTATGGCCGTTCATCCNAAGACGGAATTGCTGACGTACATCATCGATCCCAGCCGCAACGTCGAGGGCAACTTCCGCGTCTATACCGTCGTGACCACCGATGGGTTGGTTCTCAACGGGCTGTTGGCGTCAGAGTCGAAGACGGCGATCGAGTTGTTTGACGCGGAAGGCAAGAAGAAAGTTGTGCTGCGCGAAGAGATCGACGAGCTGGTCGCCTCCACCAAATCGCTGATGCCGGATGGATTCGAAAAACAGGTGGGCCGGCAGGAGATTGCCGATCTGCTCGAGTTTCTGACGCACCGCGGAAAGTTTCTACCGCTTGACGTGGCGAAAGTCGCCACGATTACCAGCGCCCGGGGGATGTTCATCAACAAACAGGCG
Organism: Planctomycetaceae bacterium; assembly: GCA_002702965.1. Classification (GTDB taxonomy): domain Bacteria; phylum Planctomycetota; class Planctomycetia; order Pirellulales; family Pirellulaceae; genus UBA9264. The sequence continues at coordinate 4,188 of PADE01000059.1, read as the reverse complement.
GACGTCGAACGGCTCATCTTTGNGGACTGGTCCCCTAAGAAATTCAAGGGGGTACCGTTTCACGTCGTCGACCCACAAAACGGGCAGGCGGCGAATGTCGTTCTGCTGCACAGCCCCAACGGCCCGGTCAGCGCCAAGATGCCCAAGTCGGTCCGGCTGCGGTGCAATGGTCCCGCCAAGGCGATCCATCTACTCAGCGGCGTAAGTGGCTGGGGTCATCCGTANGATCGNCGNGAAACGGTGTCGATGATCGTCCGACTGCATTACACGGACGATAAGACGGAAGACCATGCATTGCNCAACGGTGTTCATTTCGCGGATTACATCCGCAGATCAGACGTACCGAAATCGGAACTCGCCTTCATGCTTCGCAACCAACAGATTCGTTACCTGGTGGTGTACCCCCGACGCTCCGCAGTGATCGAACAAATTGAATTGGTCAAAGGCCCCGATCGGTCGGCGCCGGTGGTGATGGCCATCACATTGGAAACGCCGTGAGGTCCGGCTGGTCTTTCCCCACCGAACGGAGTCCAACCGTTGACTGGAGGGATCGCCCCGCTACGCTTCTACGGCGCCTCGACGGTTCGCCCGGGCGAGCTACGACCGTTGTCGTGAAAGGGGTTTGACACCCGCCGCCGCCGCCGGGTGGCGAAAGGCGACTTCACGACTCGGGATCTAAGCAACGTCTGCGGCGCCGCACCGCCCTGCGTCGGTGAAAGGCCATCCGCGCAGCTCCCGGACTGGGGGATGTTCCGGCACAGCCCGGTCGTGTTTCACACCCGTTTGTTGGTTTTGACTTGCGCGGAAACGACTACAGGTTTGGAGTTTTCACCCGTTGGAGTGTACGTCTCCCTGCTGGAATCCCTCCGCCGAGGGGGCGTGTCTAGAAGGCCGCTTCTTTCCCCAGCTTTCGTCGAACAATGACCCATTGACCAGCGTGCATCATCCAGTGGGCTGACTGGCCTGCGATGACGGCCCCAACGGTAGCGCCGAACCGCTGAATGTTCTCGGGGGCCGGTTGCTCGAGTTCCTCATCACTCAAACNCTCCAATAGGGAAACGGTGGCAGCTCTCTGAACTTCCATTGCCTGCAGGTACTCGTCTTTGGTGCAGAAGGCGCTCTTGTCGTCGCTTGCCGCGGTTTCCTTGGAGTGCTGTTCCGCGAATCCTTCCGGTAGAGCGGGCATGGAGTCGGGGCACACGATGTTGTTCAGGTCGTGCTCGGCCGTGATCAGGTGGCCTAGCTGCCATGCAATGTGGTTCGCCTTTTCGTGGGGGCGAATGAGCAGTTCCTCGTCGGTGAGGTCCGCGACATAAGTCTGGACGACGAAGCCTGGCATAGTGAGTTCGTGCTTAATCTGGGTGGCGATGCTCAAGGATCATTCTCCGTGGATGGGGGTGCTACCAATCGATACGATTTGATTGGACCAGCTTTCCGGCGGTTGGCAACCGGGCCGGGAGGATTTCCCGCGTTTCCCAGGCTACCAAACCACGAATCGGCACGCGCTGAAAACGAACCCCTGATGGTCCCACTGCCAGCTCTTGCGCTGCGAGGTATGCAGGTCGTTGCCTGCCTCCGGACAAGGGATGGCTGTTGTCGCTTCAGCGCACCAAAGCCGTGTCTTGCCGAACCGCAACGCGTCCTTGTCAACGACAAGGNCTTCGGTCGAGCGTCCCGCTTNCGCCCAATGGTGCATGGTCTGGCCNCCGTTGTTGCCGCAGGAGTCAGCTCGCGGTCGAGGGGATTCACAACATCTGCCGGGCGAGCCAGATTGTCGAAACCAAGTGCCGAAAACCCCGCTGCGAAGGGCCCTGGCGGCAACAAGACCTAAGCCACAAACAACGGTCGGCAGGCCACCCAGTGGGTCCAAGGATTGGCCGACTCGGATACCAATCGCAATCCCAGGCGCGGTACCGCAGAGACGATCCGCTTGCCGACAAAAGCGATCGCAAAACCAACGGGCACTGCGGAGACTACAACACCGACCATGAACCAACCCACCCCCGCGGATACCGCAGCCAGGCCAGCGGCGATCGGACAGAGCATACCGCAAACGAACACTGTGCCGTCGGCATGATGGNCGGCCAAATGGACTCCTGGCGATGGAGTGCACCGTTCGGCGACGGCCGACGGGCAGCCGACCGCGGGGGGCCTCCGGCCGGGTTTCGAGGGTTGCCTCGCGACCGGCTGGCGTACGTGTTTTCTGTGCCAGCCGCTGGGACGAACCGCGCCCGGCAGGTGCCTTGCTCGAGTCCTGTCGGGAACGAGTGAGGGCGTTCATCGGCACTTGGACAAGAGCACTACACGACTAAGGCGACCACCGTATAAACGACCAACCCTACCAACAACAACGCCGCACTCAACATCAACATCCATTTGAATTGCCTCCGTCTGCGTTCGCCTTCGAGTTCTTGTGAAACGGAAAGGACGAGAGCAGACCACATCGTTTTGGCGAGCGCGTGTTCTTTGATCCTGGCCAGCAGCTCATCTTCCGTTCCGGGCTCACAAGGAACGTCATCCACCCAAGAAATATTGCCCTGACAGTGCGCGCATACCATGACCTCGGTGGGGACCGGCGCTCCGCAATGCGGGCACGCTGGCTGTTGCGGTCCTGGTGGACTGGGCGGATTTCCCTGACCGCTTGCGCCGAAAAGGNCATCGTTCTGAAAAGTTCCCCNCAGCTCGTCGGACATGATCGATCTCTACAAACCAACAAAGCACCACAGCGGGCGATAACGTACCACGACAGCCGCGGGGGCGGCAATTTCGTTGACCGCTTTTCGATCTGGAACCCGCGTCTCGGCCGGCGTGTCTTCTCACAGAATNCAAATCAACGGTTTACGAACGACAACGAATCGGTTCGGTCGAACCGGCGGTTTGACCCACCGGCCCGGTCACAGTTCAAGTTCTTCTCTGAAACAAGGCGAACACCGGACGACCGGGGTGTCTGCCTACCGCTGGCGAGAACCACCGACCGCCTCACCGACCTGCGTGGGGCCGAGGGGGAGTGGGTCACTTGAAGATCTCGTAGTTGGGCGACGCGCTGGCCAGTACGCTGTGCTTGCCGGCGGTTCGCGGTGTTGATCCAGAATTCGCGTGCGATGTTCGCAACGACCTGCGAAATGGGGTGTGGGCGATTTTGCCCAATGCTGCGCATTCCAGTTCCCAGGCCCTCGTAAGGAGTTGTCATTAATGCAATGGGACATCTACCACCAGGACAGCTACGAATCTTCGCAGATAGATCATTCCAAGGCGTCCAAGTTCACGGCGTCTGAATCACGGCGCTCCGAAGTGGTTACCCTACTGGCGGCGAAAGTCGATTCGTTGGCTCTGACTTGCCAGGCGTTGTGGGAACTACTGAGAGATCGAACCCGGCTAACCAAAGAAGAGCTGACAGAAAAGGTGAATGAAATTGATCTGCGAGATGGAAAGGTGGATCGGAAAATGGGCAGTCGCGGGCAACCCTGCTCGCAATGCGGACGGGTCTTGAGCAAGCGAAGAATGCGCTGCCTCTACTGTGGTGAAGTGGTCGACAAGGAGCACATGTTTCAATCCTAAGTTTCTGGACCAGTCGCGTTACAGGGGCGACAGGCGGTGTCGATGGCTATCTCATCGATGCAGACTCCATGTCAAAGATTTGCCGTGGCCAATTCAGCCGGGGCTAGTCCTGGTTCGGCGCATTCCCGGTTGCTAGGTTCCACGGCACCTTCCAGGCAGGTCACGCTGGCCGCAAGCGATGCTCTTTAATTCACTTGCTTACACGATGCCATACGTTTTTCTGGTTCTTAAAGATCCGGTCGCCAACCATGCCGCTAATGACAACCGTAATCGTCTTGCCATCCTTGGGCATCGTGATCACGGACTCTAATTTACCTTTGGTTCCGTTAGCGGATGTGTAATGGGTGATTCGAATCCACTTGTCGCCCTCTCGATGAATCACGTGTTGGTTGATGACCCCCTCCGAATTGACACTCGTGATGCGAATCTTCTTCGCTGCCGCATCGAAATAGGCCAGACCCCGGTTTGAGGATTTCGGCCCGATAAACCTTTGGGTCATCGCGTTGCCATCTTCCGCGAGGCTCGCTTCCCAGTAGCCCGTATACGTGTCGCCCTTTTTTCCCAAGAACGATTCGTTGATCACCGAAGTCACTTCACCAGTCCACCGACCTAAATGACCGGCACAGAATC
>PADE01000058.1 GCA_002702965.1 Planctomycetaceae bacterium | reverse complement strand
TTTCCGCACGGTCCACCAAATGTTCATGATCGCCGGCGACGCACCGTCCGCGTCCGTGACCCTGTCGATCGACAATGTGTGGTGGCAACCGAGCGTCACCAGACCGTCGCCGAAGCGAGGAAATTTCGGTGTCTACACCGAAGCCGTGGTCAGAAAGAACGCGGGCGAGTTTGCACTGGGTGTCGACGGCGACTTCTTCATCTGGGAGAAAACCCTAGTGGAGGAACGCCCCAAGCCGTACGAAGGACAGCAGAGCAAACGCCTGCGGTCGGCTCCCGGTTTGAATTGGTTCGGGGCCGCATTCACGCCGAACGTGAAATATGACCTGTCCGCCNTTCGGCATCCCGGCGCCAAACTACACTTCTGCATGAAGACCCGCTCGAAAACGACGTTCCAGGTCGGGATGAAAAGCGGCAATGTCGAGGGACTCGGCCAACAGTGGATTACGTTCCAAGCCGGCAAAGATCCCTTTGGATTTGTGCGNGATGGCAAGTGGCACGTGATCGAGATACCGATGTCCAAGATGGCCTCAGAAGTGGACCTTTCCCAAGTCAGCCAGCTCTTCCAGGTGCTCGGCCGATCGGGCCGCATCTCCGACATCGAGTTCGACGATATCTGCTTTCTGGGTGGCGGAGATCCCCGCGCAACAGACAATTAGATTTTGCGGACCAAGTCGGCTGCCGCCAAATCGTCCCAAAGCGCATCCAGCACGTTCGCTTTGCAGAGGGCCGTGTTGGCGGAGACTTCCTCCAAACGCCAGACGCCGGGGATCACCGACGCTACGGCGGGATGCCGCAGCGGATACTGAAGCGCCGCGGCGCGGAGATCGACGCCGTGTGCGGCGCAGACGGCGCGAATGCGACCTGCCTTGTCCCACCGCTCCTGATCGACGGGCTGATAATCATAGGTCGCCTGCTGACGATCCGAGACCGCGAGCATCCCGGAGTTGTAGGGACCGCCAATGATGATCGAAACCCGACTCCGATGGCATTGCGGGAGTAAGTCGTCCAGCGGTGATTGTTCGAGCAGCGTGAATCGCCCGGCGAGCAGAAAGCAATCCACGTCGAAGTGGTCCAGCACCCGGCTGCAAACGGAAGCCTCGTTGACGCCAAGTCCGATGGCGCCCACGACCCCCTCGGCGCGCAGATCGCACATGGCCCGCAGGATGCCACGTGCGGCCGTGTCAAAAATGCGAGACTGCGCATCGCCGTGTGTCCAGACATCGATGTCGTGGCAGAGCATGATGTCGATTCGGTCCAGCCCCANACGCTGNAGGCTAGCATCCAACGAGCGTCGAGCGCCGTCGTAGGAATAGTCAAAGCAGACGCCAAACGGTTCCTTGTCGTGTGCGTTCGGATTACGGTTCCCCTCGGCGGCGGGCACCAGCAGACGCCCCACCTTGCACGACAAGACAAACTCGTCCCGGGGAAACGCGCCTAGACTAGCGCCCAGCCGTTTCTCGCTCAGGCCGTGCCCGTACAGCGGGGCCGTGTCGAAGTACCGGATTCCTTCCCGCCAGGCGGCTTCCACGATGGCGGACGCTTGGTCAGCGTCGATTTGATCGCCGACTTGTCCCAGCGGCCCACCGCCGAAGCCCAGCGTCGTCACCTCGACACGGGTCCTGCCGATCGTGCGCGTCGTGAGTGTCACTTCGTCCTGCTCCGTTTCGCCCTTGAAGGAATCGGTCGGGGCGCCAGGAACTCGAAAGGAACAAGAAGGCCTCGAACGCCTTCCGGATTCCCTACCGAGATGGTTGTCAAGGCGCCGATTTCGCCAGCATGACGCATTCTTCGATACGACACAACGAGCCCCTACTCCGGCGTCGGTCGTGCGCATCCGCGTCCCAACGGGACGCGCGGGGCGACTAGTCGAACAGCGGTCGCATCGGGCTGCCGGAATTCAGTTTGTATGGGCGGGCCAATTGGTCGCGGATTTCGGCGTGCGGGTCGACGCCCAGCGCTGAATAAATCGTTGCCCCCACGTCCGACGGATGAAAGGGCGGAGTCTTGCAATAGGCGGCGTGCTGATCCGACGCGCCGATCGTACGCCCCGGTGTGACGCCGCCACCGGCGAACAACGCGTGAAAACAAGACCCCCAATGCTCACGCCCAGTGGGGTCGGACAAAACCGATTTGACAAACCCGCCGATCTTCGGCGTGCGGCCGAATTCGCTGATCACGACCACGAGTGTTTCGTCGATCGCCCCCGTCGACCGCAGATCGTCGAGTAACGCGGACAGCGCCGCGTCGAAAGGTGGCAGTAAGCGATTCTTCAGGCCGGTGAAGTTGCCCTTGTGCGTATCCCAGATCCCCGCCGGCCCGAGGTTCGCCTGCACGATCGGGATTCCCGCCTGGATCAACCGTCGAGCCAACAGCAGCGATTGGCCCCACATGTGTCGTCCGTACTTGTCACGCAACTTGTCGTCTTCCCGGTTCAAGTCGAACGCCTGGGCCAACTTGCCCGACGTTAGCAAACGAAACGCTCGCTGCCGCTGCGCCGAGTAACCGGCCCGGTTGGCGACCTGGTCGAGTTGTCGCCGTTGTTGATCGAACTCGCTGAGTAAGTTGCGCCGTAGTGCCAGGCGTGTGATCGTTAAACCGTCGGCAAGACGGAGATCATCGACACGGAACTGAGGGTGATTGGGATCCGCCTCGACCTGCAATGGATCGTACGCCGCACCGAGAAAACCACCGTTCTGACCGGCGTATCCCATCGGCCCGTTGGTGATAAAGTGCGGCAAGTGCACACCGCTTGGCAAATCACTTTCGTGCGCACGAACGTATTGCAATCCAGAGGCATAACAGGGCCAATCGTTCCGCGTATTGACCAGCGTGGTTCCGGGCGGCCGTTTGTCGATCCCCCCCAGCATCAATGGCGTGGCGTGCTCATGGGCACCTGCGNTCGTGGTGAGTTCCATCGAACGCACGATCGTGAACTGGTCCGCGCATTGCGCCAGCAGCGGCATGTGTTCGCAAATGTGGGTGCCCTGGACCGCGGTGGAAATCGGCTTGAAGCTGCCGCGAATGTCCGCGGGCGCGTTGGGCTTCATGTCAAACGTGTCGATTTGGCTCGGAGCGCCGGGCAAATAGACGAGCATCACTGATTTCGCCGTGATACCCGTCCGATCGCGAGCGGCCGCGAGCGCACCGCCACACAACTGCGGCAGCGTCAACCCGGCAGCCGACGAGCATCCGACTTGCAAGGCCATTCGGCGTGTGATCGACATGGGTTTCCGCCGGCACGACTGTCTTCGTCTCATCATNAGATCTTAACCACGCAGCACTCACCCAAACAACTCCCGAATCGAAGCCTCGCCGTGGCCCACCAGCGAATGGCCGCCCGCAAAGATCTGCGACCGTCGATAACGAGATGGTGGTCCAGCGTGGCAAACACTTCTCGGCCGGGGCCGACCGCTCTTTGGGTTGTACCGAGGGTCGGTCCGTCGGGCCGAGGCGACGTGAACGGCGTCGCAAAAACCTCTCGGTTGGCGGCCGAGAACGGTCAACACCGACGCGCTCCGCACCCTAACTGACAGTACGCACGACTCGGGCGCGATCTTACCGCAAACCTCTGGCGCCACCCCATCTGATCGATGTCCGCCCAGCCGTGGGAGACAATTGCCCCCACGCGGCGATCGCCGCGGCCGTTTCCCTAGGCCGCGGTGCGGGCTGGGATCCTGCCGCCACGGAGCGTGGCGTGTTTCCTGGCATCGCCAGGTGGAATGATCGGCTACAATTGCGTCATGCGGCATTCTCAGGATCCCGAGGGCCATCATGAGCGCGATGAATCGGCGAAACCTCGTTCAGGCCGGCGCCGCTGGATCACTGGGACTAGGCATCGCACAGCTCGAAGCCTTGCGGGCTCTCGCGGTACCACACCAAAAGTCCGCACCGGCGAAGTCGGTGATTTTTGTTTACGCCGTTGGTGGTATGTCACAGCTTGAGACTTTCGACATGAAACCCGGGGCTCCCCAGGAAACCCGGGGAGAATTCCGCCCAATTCAGACCACCACGAGCGGGATTGAAATCTGCGAGCATCTTCCGATGCTTGCCAAACAGAGTCACTTGTATTCACTCGTGCGGTCGGTCTCCCACCCGTACACGGGTCATGGTCAAGGCCATATGGTTATGCAAAGTGGCCGCACTACTTTGCCAGCCGGATTCACTTCTCGTGCCAAGCGAACGGACTGGCCATCGATTGCAGCCAAAGCGGGGTATGCGACAAAGTCGCGCAATAACCTGCCTCAAGCTCTGGTTTTGCCCGAATTATGTGACAACGAAGGTTTGGTTTCCGGCCAAACAGCTGGACTCATGGGCCCACGTCATGATCCCTGGTTGGTCAAAGCCTCCGGCACCTCCAAGGAATTTGAATGGGGGCCCTGTCCTGACTGTTTTCACTATGAAGACAAGGGATTCAAGAAGCACCGGTGTGCTGCGAATCCCGTCTTCGAGACGCCAAAACTCGGTCTACCCAATGATGTGAACGGCAAACGGCTGGCCGGTCGGTTTGACCTCGTCGAGCGAATCGGTTTGGGGCAAGGGCAACTCGAACGTACCGAAGCGACGATTAGCTTCGATCGCTATCGACAACGCGCGATCACCTTGCTCACGCGCGGCAAGACGCGCAGGGCGTTTGACGTGCGCAACGCACCGGACAAAGTTCAAGATCGCTACGGTCGTAACAAATTTGGCTGGTCGCTGTTGATGGCTCGTCGTCTGGTAGAGGTCGGCGTGAACATCGTACAAGTCAACCTTGGTCACACGGGTACTTGGGACACACACCAACAGCAGTTTCCCGTTCTCAAGCAACGACTGTTGCCACCGACCGACCAAGCGGTGTCGGCGCTACTGGAAGATCTCGACCATAGCGGGCAACTCAAAGACGTGCTGGTTGTGCTCGCATCGGAGTTCGGGCGGACACCGCGGATTTTCGTGCCGAAAGGCGCCAAGACAGGTTTACCTGGCCGCGATCATTGGGGGCCCGTACAAACCGTGCTGTTTGCCGGTGGGGGGGTCCGAGGTGGTCGAGTCATCGGCGAAACCGACCGCCAGGGTGCCTATCCGGCTGAGGCGAAGAAAACGCCAGAGGATTTTGCGGCGACGATCTACCATGCCATGGGAATCCCGGCGACCGCTTCTTGGTACGACGAGACGGATCGTCCCAATCACATCTACGGTGGCAAGCCGATCGCGGAGTTGTTGTAGCGGTCGGTAGGATGGACACATCGACCCACCTCAGAATGGCGCCTTCCGCGGTGCGCACGTTATTCTGACTTTTTCCCCGTCAAGGNTTGGTGAGCCGCCTTGGCCATCAATCGGGCACCTTCAGCATTGGGATGGACACGATCGGGAAGTGTCTCAGGATGATCCTTCAGCGCCGCATACATGTCGATCACACCAACCTTCGCTTCCTTGGCGATCCGCTTGATCATCGGGACCTGCTGTTTTACTCCGGCCTCGTTAATCCCGAAATTCCCCTTCCCAGGTACCGGCACCGGATAGCAAATGAAGATCCGAGGCTCGGTCGGCAACACGGCGAACTTCGCCACCAAATCGTGATAGTCGACGACGAACTGGCCTTTGAATTTCCAGTTGTTCGGCTTGGTGTCGTTCGTGCCAAGCATGATCACCACGACATGGGGCTCGAACTCAAGCGCGGCTTTGAAAGAGCGTTGTTTTTGGTAGGGCTTGTTCCCCTTGTTCAGTAAGGTGGAGCCGCTATTTCCAAANTTGCCGACCTTCCATTTTTCACCCAGCAACTGCCCGAGCTGTTTGGGATACGACTTTCCGCCAGCACCGACACCCGCGGTAATGCTGTCGCCAACGCAAGCCAGACGGACGACACCTTGGTAGTCGTTGACATTAATCGGCGCGTTGGGATCCGCAGCGACAACAGACTGGCTCAATAAGCACAACGCGACGAGCGCGATCAGCCGGCGATAGAAAAGACGATGCACTTTTCCCTCTCTGGTCGTTTTCAGGACGAAATCAAAATGAGAACGGCTGCACGCCGCGATGGCTGCTCATTCTAATAGGAAAATGTTTCGCTTGTTGGATGTCGGTGGCGAAACCTCACCGATCTCTTGATCCACGTTTGCTTGCCCCACAGATTCGGAGGGGGAAGTTCTNGCATTCTTTCATCTCCATTGGTGTTTCTGGTCACCATCTCCCGTCGATTAATCACACGGGTCGCAGCTCACCGACGCTGAGCTGGTTCATGTTAAAGGCATCACCAACTTGCAGAAGCTCATCCTCTCAGATGCCCGATCACCGACGCGGGCTGCTCTGAATTGCACAAAGCGTTGGCCACGCGCTGGAGTTCGCGACACCCANTCCACCCGCTTCGACCTCACACAGGGCCGTGAATCAGGTCGCGTCACACGGCCACAGTCCCACACGATGCCGCCCGGGCTCTATATTGGTGGTAGCTGGAGATGCGAACCGAAGGGGCACACATGAAACGGCTGCTGGGTCTCGTGCTGGTACTGTCCGTGGTTGGATGCGGAGCGGGGGGATCGCTGGAGGGGAAAGGCGCGGGACTCGGGCGGAATCGACAGGGCGAGGTGACGATCGTCAGCTTCCAAGATGTGCAGATCACCGACGCGGATTTGGTACGCCTCAAGGAGTTGGAACATCTCGAGAGACTCAACCTCGACGCTACCGGGATCACCGACGCCGGGCTGGCGCACCTCGCGGAGCTGACCAACCTGCAACGGCTCTACCTGAGCCGTACCCAGCTCACCGATGCCGGGCTGGTGCACCTTGCCGGACTGACCGAGCTGTACGTGCTCTTTCTGGACGGGACNGGGATCACCGACGCTGGGCTGGAGCAGCTGGTAGGGCTGACCAAGTTGCAGAGACTTCACCTAAGCCGTACCCAGCTCACCGACGCCGGGCTGGCGCACCTTGCCGGGCTGACGGAATTGTACGTGCTCTTCCTGGGAGGTACTCANATCACCGACACCGGGCTAGGACAACTTGCCGGGCTTACCAAGATGCAGCGGCTCAGCCTGATGCAGACCGAGATCAGCGACGGCGGGTTGGAGCATCTTGTGGGACTCACCAAACTGCAACGGCTCTACCTGAGCCACACCCAGATCACCGACGCCGGGTTGGCGCATCTCGCCGGACTGACGGAGCTGTACGTGCTCTTCCTGGGAGGTACCCAGATCACCGACGCCGGGCTGGCACACTTGCTGGGGCTCACCAAGATGAGGCGGCTCAGTCTGGTGGATTCGAAGATCTCCGACGATGCGCTGGCGTACGTTAAAGGGCTGACTGAGCTGACGCATCTCGCCCTCGAAAACACCCAGATCAGCGATACCGGACTACTGCATCTGGTGGGGCTCACCGAGCTGCAAAACTTGACGCTCGGCGGCACCCAGGTCACCGACGCGGGCATCGCCCAACTAAAACAGGCCTTGCCAAACTGCAAGATCGACAAGTAGCCCACTCTCCNTTTGTCCCCGGCAGGCCCGACAGCCGGTCTCTTCCCTGGGTAAATACCGTCCGATTTGACACACTCTGACGGCGCTCGCCGGGGCCTCTTTTGGTAGGCGTGCTGGATTATTTACCGGTGCTGGAGATGGTTGGGGTGTGAGATGCCGGTCGCCAAGTTTTGGAAACCCCAGCGAGCGCAGATCGAGCGGAATCCCAGGGCGACCTTGTCTGAGTCCGCACCGTTCATTGGCGCAGCAAACTCCCGCCGCGGTTGCGACCGGCTGTGTTCTTCCGGGTTACGCGACGCTCAACCCTCCACAACACGGCCACTGCGCTGAACCCCGATCCTGTCATTCACCCGGGTGCCAAAACGGACCGGTCAATTGTCCTGGGGTGCAAAATATGGATGCACCTGAAGGTAATTGAAGATCAGTTGCTGTCCGATCGGACCACCCGGTTGGTCGTCGGTCGCCCAATCCGTGATGGTGACGCGGGCCCGCTCGCCCGCGGCTCGGAACAATACCCAGTGATAGGTCAGCCAGGTCTTGTGCTGTTCGATGGAAACAAAGGAGGCGTCGGGGAAAACGGCGGCGAACGACTTGTCGGGAAACAAGTCGACGCCGTCCAGCTTGACACGCACGGCCGGTTTCTCGCGTTTGGACAAATCCTGGTAGTCGCAGGCGATCAACCGGAAAGTGTACAACCTGCCGGGCTGAAGATTGTTGATTTCCTGGGCGATCGTGTTCGGGCCTTTCGCGCTTCGGGTCGTGACCAAACCGGTATCGCCCTCCGAACTTCCGTAACGCGTTTGGAGTGCGCTGAGACCCGGCTTGCGAGCGGTCCGGATACCGCCCGGTTCGGCCGCAGAGATGGTCCAACGCTCCGTCCCATCTGCAAAATCTCCGTTGGCGAGATGCGGCGATTCATAAGGATCGTCGGTCGCCGGCGCGGTGTTGCCTTCGATGCCATAGTGCCGGAAGAGGCGACAAATCCAGCGCAGGGTCTCCTCATCCGAGTAGCTGCTGTGATACCCCATGAGTCCGTACGTGCCCCAAAAGGCGGGGTCGTTGGCTACCAGGTTGAACTGCATGTCGAGGAAGACTTTGTGGTTGACAAAGGGCGTGGTGGCCAAGGTATGTCCGCCCGGCGCCGAGAAGAACCCGAAGCACACCGCGAGGTGCTCTATGGCTGTCGGTTCCCATTTGCGGCACGTCCGCGCCATGCCGACGAGACCATATTCCGTTTTGAAAAAGTTGCGCACCGCGGCCTCGCTGGGGCGCGGCAGAAACTTGTCCCAGGCTGTCCCCAGGTACCGTTCCCACATGATCACCGAGTCCGTTTCCACGACCGCCCGCAACCGCTTCCGTCCTTGTTCGCCATTGAACTCGATGTTCGTATCGTAAAAGTAGAGCAGTTTGTCTTTGAACTTCGGCGTTGCCTTGAGTTTCCGCAGCGCCTCTGCATAAGAGGGACAGTTAACGCAAGGCCCACTGAACTCGTCTAACATTGCGCCGTCTGCCAGGGGGTGGGTGAAGCCGACGGACGAGGCGATGTACTCGTAGAGTTCCTCGGGCGGACAATAGGTGATTCCCTCGGCGACGCCTTTGGCGGTCACGTTGACGAGTACTCGCCCACCGTCCTGTTTCCATTTCTTCAGCCGCGGCTGAAGCCTCGGATTTCTGACGTCGGCCATAAACGTATTGACGTTGTCCATGACATAGGTTTCGTAAAACTCGAGCCCGGAAATCTCCGGATCGCGAGTGTAGGAATGCAAACCCGCCATTTCATGCAGGAGAATCTCGGGAATCGAGCGAACAAGCAAATTGTCCAACTCGCCACCGCCGGGGGCATCGATCACCAGTTTGTGCTCGCCTTTGGGCAGGTACCGCATCGCTTCCCTGACGGCCTTTTCGCCCTGATCAAACGACATGATCTCCCCATACTCGCCAAGGGAAACGCGCACCGCGCCGCCCGTGGCTTTGGCGGTAGCCGCCACGTACACCCAGCGCCGTTTGGGGCTCTTGAAGCCATAGGTCTTGGTTCCAGCAATGGTCTCGCGGTCGACCTTCAAAAGTTCCCAGACGACATTGTTCAGTATCTTGACCCCTTTGAACTCGGCGGCCTGGCCGGGCCAGGAGACGGACGTTTCGACCGGCGCGCCGATCGGCTTGCCGGCACGCGCGAGCACGGTGGAGCGAGTGCGATAGTCACCGGGCGGTAGAGCGGCGGCGTTCAAGACGACGTCGACCGTCGTCTCGTCGGGTCGCAGGGTTTCGACCTTCCTGACCAGCACTCCGGCCTCCTGGGCATCCAAGATCTGGACCTCGATCGAGGCACCGTCCGGCAGCGGCCGCAGTCGACCGTAATTGGCGCGGAACACGATCCATCCCGGCTCCGGCAGGATCTCGATCCCGACCACCGGGTCGCCAAACACCGAACTCGCCATATGAGTTACCAGCATCAGGGACAATAGAACGTAGCGATTTTTCATGATCAGCCATTCCCCTGAATGTTCGCGCCTGCCCCCCCGTCGTCAATCGTGGGATGACGGTCTTGGGGACAAAGGCCTGGCGATTGAGGGCGAAAGATTGCGGTAGTTGCGAACGAACGTTGGGATATTGAGGTCGGAAAATGCAGATCGGGTTAAAGGCTTCGCCACTCGCGTTTGTCGAATGCCTTCGTTGCAATCGCCGTTGATGGGTCGAGGACTGAAGGCGTGGCCAGCAAACGCAAATCGATCGATTCAGTGTGCCGACCGGTATCAGCGAGCACTCCCGGCGAACCCCTCCTTTGTGATTGCATCGAACGATCTAGCGGTGTCCAATCTCTATCCGCATTTTCCTGTTTGGTTCCGCGGATACAATCAGGAGCCGAAAAGTCGTTGCGGTCAGCACGCGATTGACATCAACGTCCACTTGCTCAACAACGTTGCGCAGATTCCCCCATTTACGGGGCATGAGTCCACCTGTCCGTAGACGACAGAACTTTTTGGAGCAACTCGTGCCGCTGGCCACCTATCCGCGTCAGTCAGCGGGCGATGTCGAGCGCGCGATTTCACGTCTCGACGAACACGGTTCGGCCCATGCGGTGCAGGGTGGCCAGCGCGTTCCAGCGATCACGGTCCTTTTACACTCACAGGAGACACCGATTTCGTCGATAACGCGCATTGCAGCCGGGACGCCAAGCGGATCGTCAACGGCAGCCACGACAAGAGCTTGAGCGTCTGGGGCTCCTGGCCATCGGCATTCATCCGTCGTTCAGGCATAATGACGAGATGAAGTCGCCTACCAACCCGATCGCGCTGTCCCTGTTCATCCTCGCCAAGTCTTTTGCCATCGGCAACTCGTACGGGCAAGACGTATCGGACGGCTTCACGGTAGCCGCAGCAGGTGAGCCCGCGGCGGTCATTGTGTTGGCCGAAGAACCGGCCAACCCAATGGTCATCCAATATGCGGCGGAAGAACTTCAACGCGTCATTCGAAAGGCGACCGGAGCCAACCTGAAGACAGTCGGCGAACTGGAGATCACCCAATTTCCGCAACCGGAAACTGCGATGATTTTCCTCGGGCCATGTCGAGAAACGAAAGCGGCGGGCGTCGTGGTGGCCAACCTGCCCGCAAATTCGTACCGCATCAAGACAGAAGGCAGGCGCCTGTTTCTCAACGGAAAAGACGGTGGCACAGATACCCCGCGCAACGATCACGTTGACATGGGCACGCTGTTTGCCGTCTATGAGTTCCTGGAGCGCCAAATCGGGGTGCGTTGGCTGTGGCCAGGCGACCTGGGCGAGTACGTACCCAAGCACAAACGCGTTGTTTCCGGCGCGTGGGACGCCCGTCACACCCCGAGCTTGATGCAGAGACAATGGCGATTCGAAGCGAGCATTCACTACGGGAGACAGGGGTGGAGTTCAGCCGACAACGTCTACTATTACAAAGTCGATGTCTACAAGTGGTCGCGCCGACACCGCTTCATTCGCAGCCATACACTGGACTATGCCGAGGCCTTTCGTGATTACTGGAAGCGTTTTGGTGCAGAGCATCCCGAGTTCTTCAACCTGCTGCCCGATGGCAAGAGAATTCCCGATAGGATGAGGCCGGGCAACGTTTCGATGTGCGTCTCCGAGCCAGGGCTATGGAGACAAATCGTAGCCGACTGGCAACAGACGCGAACCGCAAAGCTCCCTTGGGTGAACGCCAAGCCAAACGACACACCCGGCAAATGTACCTGCGTTCGCTGTCGATCTTGGGACGTGCCCAGGCCTGATGACAACGGTTCGCTCGACGCGGCTCGCAAGGCCTACCTGCGAGGTGACCAAGATGGCTGGAAGTGGCCCGATCACCTCGGTTCGCTGTCGGATCGATATGCGAGGTATCTGCTGGCGGTGCAGAAAGAAGCCCGGCAACTCGATAAGAATGCAACGGTTATTAGTTACGCCTATGCAAACTACATGCGACCACCCGTGGCAACTCGGTTAAATAATCGAGTCGTGATCGCCTTGGCCAGCTCGCTCTTCTTTCCCTACACGAAGGAAACCAGCGAAGAGTTTCGGCGAGACTGGGCGGGTTGGTCGCAGACAGGCGCACAAATGGTACTACGGCCCAACATCACACTGGGCAGTCACAACATGCCCATCCACTACGCCCGTCGTGCGGGCCGTGACATTCAGCATGCCTTTGGTACGGGGGTCCTGGCCACCGATCTGGATAGCCTGACCGGTATCTGGGCGAATCAGGGCCCCAGCCTGTACGTCGTTGCCCGCGCCCAACGTCGCCACGACAAGAGCATCGCGGCGATACTCGATGAATACTACACCGCGTTTGGTCATGCCAAGGGTGCAGTCAAGGCATACTTCGATTACTGGGAACGGACGACCGAACCGATTACGCGCGAACGATGGCAAACAATCGTACGAGAGTATCAACGTACGGATCCCGAAGTGAACTTCCGCACGTTCTACAAAGTCGCGCACGAAATCTACACCGATCCGGTGATGCAGCGAGGTCGTGACCTGTTGCGGATCGCTGCCCAGGCTGTCGTTGATGATCCACTGGCCTCCAAACGGGTTGACTTTCTGATCAAGGGACTGCGGGACGCCCAGTTGACACTGGATGCGCAAAAGGCCTTTCGGGAGTTTCGCCAGGGTGGCGATCGAGCACCATTCACCGCGGCGCTTGGTCGCCTACAGCAGTTTCGGCACAGTATCGAGAGGGACTATGTGGTGAACCTCTCCTATGTGTCGTTCCAGGAAAACCTGACCTGGCAGCATCTGGATCGATAACCGCCAGGAGTCCCACAAAGGCCGCAATCCACGAGCGCTGGGCGGCGCTGGAGTGACTTGATTCTGCGCGGGTTCTGTCCCAGATCGTTGCTCGGATTCGCCCAGTTGGTTGTGCCGATTAAGGAGACACGCTCTGCGAACAACCTCCAAAAGATGCGCCGCCGAGGAGTGGGGGAGGTGGCTTTTCGACCATGCCACTGCGCACAGGCGATCTGCAGCCCATCCCACCCACGTCTGGTAACGCGCGGTGCGCGATGGAAGCCGGCGCCGCCGCACTTCGAGAAGCCCGCCGCATTTCGAAAAACACCGCCCAACTGGATGCTCAAAACGTCGCCCGCTCCCCCTCGGTCCACGAGTTCGGTCTCTTCCCGCCGGCCACTGGCCTCCACACCACCTCGCCGGGCTCTATATTGGTGTTCGCTGGATTCGCGAACCGAAGGGACCGCACATGAAACGTCTGCTGGGTTTACTGCTGGTGGTGGGAGTGGTTGAGGGTGGGACGGCCATTCAACCTGCCAAGCCTTCTTCAGACTCTGGTGGGAAACCCGCACCACCGCGGAAGTTTGCTCAACAACGCTCGCCGGCAATTCTCAAACGGGATCACGGCCCTGTTCCTACCCCCGCGGTGGCTCCGGAAAGCAAGCCGAAAGNNATCTCACNGGAAGGCGNCGCATATCTGAAAAAACTGAGCAAGGGCACCCCGTTCGGTACCACGGACTTCAATCTGCAGGCGTTGCGGGCGGGCATGGGGGCGCGCAACGAGCCCCGCGTTAAAGGGGTCAGGTTGATGCGCTCGAAGATCGGGGATATTCCCTGTGAATGGGTCCTGGCACCGGGTGCGGACCCCGATCTGCGGCTCCTGTATCTGCACGGCGGCGGCTGGGTCTCAGGGTCGGGAGGCAACTACCTCCCGCTGGCGGCCGACATCTCGCTGGCAGCCAAATGCGCCGTGCTCCTCCCCGACTACCGACTGGCACCAGAGCACCCCTTTCCCGCTGGGCTCGAGGATTGTATCGGTGCTTATGACTGGCTGATCGAAAATGGGCCGTCCGGCCCCCGCGCAGCCAAGGCGACGTTCATCGCCGGTGATTCGGCGGGCGGCAACCTGACTCTGGCGACGCTGTTGGCGCTGCGAGACCGCAAGCGGCCGCTCCCAGCGGGAGGAATCTCGCTTTCGCCCGCCACCGACTTCACGCTGGCCAGCGCGTCTCTAAAGACGGTCCACGATCCGATTATTAGCGCTCGAACCATGCCCGAGTTTCGGACTCGTTATCTGGGGAAGACGGACCCTCGCAACCCGCTGGCTTCGCCCGTCTTTGGCGATTACCGCGGCATCCCGCCGCTGCTGATTCAGGTTGGCGAGCACGAAATGCTCCGTGACGACAGCGTCCGGGTGGCGAAGAAGGCCCTTGCGGACGGGATCCCGGCCAAGCTCGAAGTCTGGCCGGGAATGGTCCATGTGTTCCAGATTCGGGGGCTTCCGGAATCCCGTGAGGCCATCGAGCACATCGCCGACTTCATGCGCTCGGCCCTGCGGCGGGCTCGCTAGCGCATCCCACCTCCAGGACCGGTGCCATGTCACCGTCCTTGAGTCGCGGCCCNGTTCGACGGCGTCCCCGCGGTTCCTCGAGAACGGTCGGTCCTCGACGGATCGAAACGCGACGTCGGGTAAACGCCCACCGTTGGATTGCTCAGATCAATTCGCGGATCAGCTCTTGGTNCTGCAAAACGTACTGGGGTCGTCCGTTGTAGTCAGGAAACGTCTGCGCCGGATCGACACCGAGATGGCGGTACACCATGGCCAGAACATTACCGGGACGATAGGGATTGGACTTCGGCGTTTCGCCTTTTTCCGTCGACGCACCGACAACCTGACCCATTTGCAAGCCACCTCCGGAAAAGGCGACGCTCATCACGGGTCCCCAGTGGTCTCGACCGGCATTCTTGTTCATCCGCGGGGTGCGCCCGAACTCGCCCATGGCGACCATCAGTACGTGATCTTGCAATCCGTGTTCGTAGAGGTCTGCAATCAGCGCACCCATCGCGCGATCCCAGCGCGGGCGGAGAATCTTCATGCGGCCTTCCAACGAACCGTGGTCGTCCCATTCGCGACTGTGAACGTGCACGAACATGACACCCGCCTCGACGAGCCGGCGGGCCAGCAGCATGGCCTGTCCAATATGCGAACGGCCATAGCGATCTCGCACCGCGTCGGGCTCCGCGGCGATGTCGAATGCCTTCGCCGCTCGCCCGCGGTAGACCATGTCGAAGGCCTCTTGCGTGAATGAGTCAATCGCACCCGCGGCGGCTGCCGCGTCCATCACCCGGCGCCGCGCGTCGAGCTCCCGAACCAACGTGCGGCGGTCCTGTAAACGACGCGCGCTCAGCCCCGACGCCAACGCCAGGTTCTCGACTTTGAAGTTCGCGGCGTTTGGATCNGCGGTGATCGTGAACGGATCGTAGGCCTGGCCCAGGTAAAGCGCGTTCCCGTAGCGTGGCGGCCCCAGCAGCGAGACGTAGGGCGGCATTCCCGTCGCCCGGTCGCCGACAGCGCGGGCGCATATCGCGCCGACCGCAGGCATCTGCTGGTTGCTCGGGGCATCGTTGCGGAAGTAATAGCCCGTCCCCATCAGATGGCCGGAGTTCGCATGCTCGCTGTTGGTATGCCAGACCGAGCGAACGATTGCCATTCGGTCCATCACCTTGGCCTGCTCAACCAGCAGCTGGCTGAAATGTACACCGTTGACGTTCGTCGCCTGGACACCGAACGGACCGCGATACTCGAGCGGAGCAGCCGGTTTCGGATCGTAGGTTTCAAACTGCGAAGGTCCGCCATCCAACTCCACAAAGATGACCGCAGCCGGTTTTGTCGCCGCACCCGCGGCGGTGCGAGCTCGCAGAACTCGGGGTAGCGTAAGTCCGCCAAGCCCCAGGCTGCCAACTCGGAGCAGGTCGCGACGTGTCGTGCCGTCGCAGCGACGGGAAGGACTTCCGGTGATACGCAGCATCGTTTGTCGCCTCAACGAGAAATGAGTCGGCCCCTACAAACTGAACCACGTTGACAGCATAACGGAAAGAGCATTCTGTTACGATTCCAACGCGACCGCATGCCCGCCCCGAGAATGCAATGGGGGTCGCTCTGGGTCGCACCTCCCGGTGCTCAAACGGGATAGAGAAAGACGCGGAAAAATCNACTTCGGCGCTCGTTCCGTGGTCAAAATAGGGGTCTCACACCCTCCGAAACCGATCCCCGAACCACCTTGGGGCCGGCAGAGACCAAAGACATTTGGTGAAACATGCGACGTAGCGGCCCGAGTTGATCAAGCAGTTACGACAGGGTCAAAATCGCCCCGCATCGCGAGGAAGATCAAAGAGGCCGATGGTGGTTGCGATGCCGCCAATGTGAATTCACCGCCAAACCTGCGGTACGCTGCCACTGGTTGGTAGCGACCGTCAAATATCTTTGACCATCAGCTTTCGAACTCTGAAGCTGTCCATTCCATTCACGAGAACCGGCGACAAGCGATCGGCTAGTCCTGTCTCCACACGCCAGTTCAAGTACCGGTCGTAATGTTCGAAGGACTCCCAATGTCCCACAGCGACAAACGTCGATGTTGCTTCTTCAAAACAGCGTTCGAGACTAATACAACCTTCGAAGGCACGCGTGTCGTCTAGAATTTCCGAGAACATCCGCTCCAACTCGTCGACCTTGTCGGGGAGGACTGGAAATTCCCCAATCACGATGTTTTTCATTACCCCTTCGCCTCACCAGATGGAATCGTTTGATTCGGCTTATTTCAATTTTGCACGCTGAACCTCACCGACATCACCGCCGCAGAGCTGGTCAAACATGTGTTTCGGGCTGCCACGGCGGCCCGGCTCCAAGCCGTCTAGCGGGTCGGTGGTGATGATCCCGATCGGCGGAGGCGGTCNGTTGTGACTCCGGTGGATCTCAGAACCCCTGTCGTTCGAAGTGGATCCGCATCGCCGCGTTGTATTCGGATCCGCCTTGCTGGTAGCCCCCCTGGAAAAAGTACGGCACCGAGCCGCGGCGGACCATTTCATCGACCCATTGGGCACACAGCATCTGCTGGATCACGTTGGTGGTCAGGCCGGTGGTCGGACAGATCGGTTGCACGCGACCGGGAATCCCGATCACGCCGCGTGACTCGGGCGAGAAGTTGTCGAAATGGAACTGGCAGTGTGAGACCAGTCCGTTGCGGGGTGTCTTACCGTCCAGGGTCGTGGGGCCGATGCCGATCACTAGGGCGCCCTCCTTTTGGGCCTGGTTCGCGATGCCCACTTCGTCGGGGTTCGACGGGGTGATCGTCGAGACCAGCATTACGTTCTCGCGGGGCTTGGCCGACCAGTTGCCCCAATTGACGATCATCGGCCCGCTAGCGACATGCTCCATCTCGCTCGACAGCCCCGGGTGTTCCCTGGACCGGACGAACCAGCGGCCGCCTCGGCGGATGCGGCGAGTCATCTCAACAGCCGTTTCCCGGATCTGGTCTCGGTGCGTGGCGATCTGCCGGATCCGGGCCACGAGGGTCTCGAGATACTCGACGCTTTTCTCGACCGGCTTGGCCCCGGGGTTCTCCAGCTTGTTGGCCAGTTCGGCATTGAGCATCCAGTGCAAGGCGCCCAGTCCGGTCTGGCTCGACGGACAGAGCGTGAACTCGGGGATCTCCGGTGCACGAACCAGTCCCTGGGTGTAGGGAGTGTGGCTGTGGAGAATGACGTTGGAGACGTCCTTGAGCTTTAGGCCGTCGGGGTTGCTGTGCGATTCGTCGGTGAACCCGGCCGGGCGGAACTCGTTGTCGCGGTACGAGACGGTGACCGCAACCACGTAGACGCCCCGTTCGCGGACGGCCAGCACCTGCTTGTTGCAGTAGTTGGTGAACAGCATGTCGCCGGCCTTGAGGTGTTTCAAGCCCTGCTCGTCCTTCATGATCTTCGGGCTCCCTTCTCGGTCGGCCCGCTGTTCCGCGTGGGGCATGTGCCCGTCGGCCATCGCGGTCCAGACCGTGTGATCACCGCGGACCACGCGGGCCGCCCGCGACGTCAGTTCACCGACCAGTTCGGTCTCACCGGCGATCTTGGACAGGATGCCGAGAATGCCCTCGTGGTACTGGTCCATGAACAACTTCGAGTGGCCGAACGTGTACTCGTGGTCCCATTTCGACCGGGACTCGGAAGGAGCCGGAGCCGAGGAGAGAGGCTGGGTGCCCGCCAGGCCGCCGACGATGGCCGCACCACCCAGCAGGAGGTCACGGCGCGACCCGTGTTCGGTCGAAGGGGTGCGGTCCGGGTCGGTCGGCAGCGGGGGTGTTGTGGACACGGTGTCTCTTTCGGTTGGGGTTCGGTTCGCCTGTTGCGGAAATCGTTGGGCGGGTTCGGGTATAGAGGTGGCATCAGGAACCCGCCCCGGCGTGATCAACATACACTTTCGCAGGTCATGGTGACATCACCAGCGATTCCGGAACCGCAGGAAGTCATGGTGGCCCCGGTCCGTTGCCGTGGTGTCCTGCCACTGGTGACCTGCCACTGGTGACCTGCCAGGTCCATGTCGGACCGACCTGAAAGTTCGAACGATCGATATGCCGAGCACGACTCGCGATCGTGCAGTTCGGCTTCTCGAACCGAATCGAGATCTGAGGGATATCGCTCCGTGCGACGCAGACCAATGCCGACTCAACCTGGTGAACGACGGTCGGGGAGAAAACACCGTTGGTCAACACGGGTCGATAGCGAAACAGTTCTTTCACGCCGCCGAACTGTAAGACAAACCTCTAAGCCCACTCCACCTCGGCCCCACGCACACCTGTCTGTACAATCAATCGGAAACACTCGAGCGAACTTGTGGCAGTTTCTGAATCTATAAGGAATCGAACGATGAGCGAGCGGATCATAATGCGAACTGGTGAAGCCCTGGTTGCCGGTGGACCACCGTTTACGGCAGCCGAACCAGAAGTTGTCATCGGTGAACTGGATGGTCCTGTTGGGGTCGCCGTCGCGACATTGACGGGTGACCAGTCTGCGGGGCATTCCAAGGTGTTCGCCATTCTGAACACGGACGTACAGGTTCGCCCGGTCACTTTGATGGTCAGCAAGGTCACCGTGAAGAGTTCGGCATACACGAACATCCTGATGGGAACCGTCCAGGCCGCGATCGCAAATGGCGTGCTGGACTCGGTGCGGGCGGGCGACATCCCCAAAGAAAAAGCAGACGAACTCGGGATCATCTGCTCGGTTTGGCTCAATCCGGGGGTGGCCACGGACGAAAATCTCGACCACAAAGCACTCTTTGAAATTCACCGGAAAGCGACAGCACTCGCCATTCACAAAGCGATGAACAACGAACCCGGCATCGACTGGTTGCTTGATCACCAGGATGAGATTGTGCACAAATATTACCAGAAGGGGCTCGACGGCACTCTCTAGCTGGGCACCGCCGTTCTCCCGCGTCGCGCACCTTCCGGTTCACTCGCTCTCCAGACGAATCGATGGCCGTAAACCATGCCGACGGGACGCTGTTCGGAACAGCCATGCTCTGTCCGATTGCCGCTGGTCTGGGGGCGTCATCGGCGGGAGCAGGCTGGTGGATGCTCGTTTTTGTAGCCGCCGGTGTGCCCGTCGGATTTGCTGTGGCTTACGCAGGCAGACGACTCGTCTATTCCCTGTTACACCGCCCCATGAAAATAATGTCCGAGACGACCAGTTCCTGGACTCGGTGGTTTGTCGGAATCCCCTCGTTTCTGGTCTATCTCGTTCTGCCTAGCGCGATCTCGATTGCCACAGTTTTAGGCACGTTGTTGGGCGCCATCTGGTTAACCAGATACCTTTTTTGAGCCGCCGCCGACAGGCCAGAAACCCCCTTCCGATCAGACGAGAGCTGAAGATGGAATCCGTTGATGCCCATCGGTGCAACGGTCGTCGTTTCGCTCGGTGCGACGCAGACTGCTGCCACCCGAGGGCACCCCAGCCCATCGTTCACGGCGCTGCGGCGGACGACTCGCTGCGGAGCGTGCTGCGCGCCACGCCAATCGGAATCTCGCGTCGCTGACGATCCAGAAACAACGAGACCTCGGTAAAGCCCACCTCCATCAACAGGTCCAGTGCCATCTCATAACGGTCAGCGACGCGGGCGGGCTGGTGCGCATCCGCACCAATCACAATGGGAATCGCTCGTTCCCGGATCTCGGCAAGCATGGCGGGAAACGGGTTCATTTCAGCGATTACCTTGTTTGCCCCGGAGGTATTTAACTCCATCGCCACCCCCGTCGCCGCGATGCGATCGAGAGCCTGACCGATGATCGGCATGATCCGGGCGGGTTGCCAATCCTCGGGAGTTTCGTTCTTGATCAAATCCGGGTGCGAGAGGCAATCGAAGAGCCCTGTTTCGGCCGCCGTTGCCAGCATCTCGAAATAGGTCCGCTGGGTCGCGACGGGATCAGCATGCACGTACTTCTTTCGATATTCCGCAACCTGCGGATGCACCGACCCG
>PADE01000057.1 GCA_002702965.1 Planctomycetaceae bacterium | reverse complement strand
TGCCTTTGGGATGCCCGCCGAGGCGAGCGTGAATCGCTTGCACCTGGCCCGTTGGTTGGTGCGATCCGAGAACCCGTTGACCGCGCGGGTGACGATGAACCGCGCCTGGCAGCACTTTTTTGGCCAGGGTATTGTCCTGACCGAAAATGACTTTGGCCACCGCGGTGCGCTTCCCTCGCATCCGCACCTGCTCGACTGGCTAGCCGTCGAGTTCATCGAGAGCGGGTTGAGCACGAAGCGCCTGCATCGCCGCATCGTGCGGAGCGCGACCTACCGTCAATGGTCGATTGTGCGCCCCGAGTTGGCACAGCTCGATCCGCGCAATCGTCTGTTGGCCCGACAGTCGCGCCACCGAGTGGAGGCGGAGGTGATCCGCGATATGGCACTGGCGGCGAGCGGCTTACTGAACCGAAAGATGGGTGGTCCGAGCGTCTTCCCACCGATTCCACCCAACGTGATCGGTACGAGTTCGGCGGGACACAAATGGCCTACCAGCGGCGGCGGGGATCGCTACCGCCGCGGCCTGTACACGGCCGTTTATCGCGCCAACGTCTATCCCATGTTGTCGACCTTCGACGGTCCCGATCGGGACAATGCGTGCACCAAGCGGAACCGTTCCAATACGCCACTGCAATCGCTGTCGCTGGCGAATGATCCGGCGATGGGCGAGCTTTTTCGCGGCCTGGCGAACCGCGTGTTGCGCGAAGCGCCGCAACAGGATGCGCAGCGCATGAGGCACGCCTTCGAAGTCTGTTTGGGTCGCCAACCGAGCAGAGCCGAAGCGGTCCGGCTGATGGCCTATTTGGCGCATCAGCGGGCGCATTTCGAGTCCCACCCGAAGGCGGCCCTGCGCGTGACGGGCGACCCGCAAGCCGCCGGTCGTCCTGCAACCGAGGTCGCCGCCTGGTTCGCCGTCGGTCGTCTCCTGTTCAACTTGGATGAGTTTGTGACCCGTGAATAGCAACACCCCAGCGCCGTCGCCTGACCCATTCGACGCGACCCGTCGCCATTTCTTCTCCCGCTGTGGAGTCGGTTTGGGCGGTATCGCTTTGTGCTCCTTGTCACATCGCGGTGCGCGTGCCGCGACGGAGCGAGGTGCCCATCCACTGGCGGTGCAGCCGAGTCACTTTCGGGGGCCTGCCCAAGCGGTGATTTTTCTGCACATGGCGGGGGGACCCACCCAGTTCGAGACGTTTAGCTACAAACCGAAACTGGGTGAACTCGACGGTGCGCCGCCACCTCCGAGCCTGTTGCAGGGCAAACGCTTTGCGTTCCTCAAGGGGAAGGAAAAACTTCTCGGGCCGCGTCGCAAATTTGCGCAGTACGGCGAGAGTGGGGCCTGGCTCTCGGATCTATTGCCCCACCACCGTCGGATTGTCGACGATCTCTGCATCCTGAATGGCATGCGGACCGACGTCTTCAACCACGGGCCGGCAAAGATCTTTCTGAACACTGGCTCCCCGCAGATGGGACGACCGAGCATCGGGGCCTGGGTGACCTATGGGATCGGTAGCGAAGCCGACGATCTGCGGGGTTTCGTGGTATTGCAGTCGGGTCCGCGGGGACCGAGAAATGGTGCGCAGTTGTGGTCCAGCGGCTTCCTACCCACGACCTACCAGGGGGTTGCGTTTCGCAAAGGTGAAGCGCCGATCCTCAACCTCAGGCCGCCATCCGGGATCGATCGCGAATCGCAGCGCGAGTTTGTCACGGCGCTTCGTGATCTGAATGCACTGCGGTTCGCACGCATGGGGGATCCGGAGATTCGCACGCGAATTGCGGCCTACGAGATGGCGTATCGGATGCAAACCAGCGCGCCGGAGCTGATGAACCTGGCGGGCGAAACGCGCGGGACCCTCGAGGCCTATGCCGTCGAATCGGGCAAACCGTCGTTCGGGGCGAATTGTCTGTTGGCTCGCCGGTTGGTGGAACGGGGCGTGCGGTTTGTTCAGCTGTACCATACGAATTGGGATCACCACGGAGGGGGCGAAGATATCAACACCGACCTGCCGATCCGCTGCCGACAGATCGATCAGCCGATTGCCGCCCTGATCACCGATCTCAAACAACGCGGCTTACTGGACAAGACGCTGGTGATTTGGGGAGGAGAATTCGGTCGTACGCCGATGGGCGAGGAACGCAAGACGGTGGGCCGCGATCATCACATCGAAGCCTATTCGATGTGGATGGCCGGCGGTGGTATACGGGGCGGTATGACGTACGGCAAGTCCGATGAATTGGGGATGGGAGTGGAGGAGCAAGCGGTGCACGTGCACGATTTACAGGCGACGCTGCTCCACTGTCTGGGATTGGATCACACCAGACTGACGGTCCGTTTTCAGGGCCGTGAGTTCCGTCTCACCGATGTGCACGGTCGGGTGGTCAAGGAAATTCTCGCGTGATGCCGGGCCGCGTGCCGCTCGAGAGTGGGGAATCCCTGCCTCAATCCGCGCTCGGTCGCCCGTTTCCGCGTTTGGACTGGGACGCGACGAGTCCCATCATGATCCGCGATTTCGCGGGGAGCTTTGGAACCGCGATCACCGCCAGCGTGGGTGGCGCGTCGCTGAAATGACGCCGATAGGCGTCCGCTACTTCCGGAAAATCCTGGATCTCGGCCAGATAGATGCGGACCTCGACCACGTCACCGAGCCCCATGCCACCGGCCTGAAGAATCGGTTCGATCCACGCGATGCAAGAATCCACCTGACTCGAAAGAGTCCCCTCGCGACGGAATACGCCGGCCAGATGCATGACATCGTCATTCAACAGACCTCGA
Source organism: Planctomycetaceae bacterium (assembly GCA_002702965.1). GTDB lineage: Bacteria > Planctomycetota > Planctomycetia > Pirellulales > Pirellulaceae > UBA9264. The sequence continues at coordinate 20,098 of PADE01000057.1, read as the reverse complement.
CTGTAGGCGCCGCTGGGGGGCTGATCTTTTCCACGCCGTTCCTGCCGAACTTTGCGGCTCGCGATCATTGTGATTTCGACCGGTGATCCAAGAGGCAGTGCGGCCACTCCCATCGGCATCCGGGCTGGGCGAGGTTCCTGGTTAATCCTGGTGAGGTAGGCCTGGCTGGCAATCCCAAACGCGTCGGGATTCTGCAGGTAGAGGTAGCTCGAAACGACGTGGGAGAAGTCCATTTGGGCGGCCTTGAGTACCTCTCCAATATTCTGCAAGGTCTGTTTGACGTGGTCTGCGACGCCACCCTCGATGAGCTGGCCGGTGGCCGGGTCAACGCCGACGTGCCCCGAGAGATACAGTGTGTCGCCGGCCAAGATACCAGGGCTGAAAGGGAGATCGGATGCTTTGGCATCGGCGGGGCGGATCACCCGCTTGGGACCTGCGAACGCGACCATGGCGATCTGCACCAGGGCCCCACCTGGTAACGCGGCCACCCCCAACGTGGTGCGTGTGGGGAAGCGTTTGGCGAAGAACGTCCGATAAGCGGAGTTCATCGCGCCGTACTTTCCGAGGTCGGTCAGCCAGACCTGTGCCGAGACGACATCGGAGAAATCCAGTCCCTCGGCGGCGAGTGCCCGCTGGAGGCGACGCATCGCCAGTCGCGTGGCGGCCCCCATCTCGGTCGGCGGGTTCGCACCGGCTGGATCGAGACCCGGTTGGGCCGACAGGTAGAGGGTGTCGCCCACGCGCAGCGTGTCTTGTGACACGCGACCGACGTCGTCGGCACCGGACACCGTCGCGACAAACACCGTCGCGACAAACACCGTCGCGACAAACACCATTGCGACAAACACTGTGCGCCACATGGCGGGTCCCGGCGCGAACGGGTGGACAAAGGTGGAACACGCGGCCGGTCGGAGAGCGAGCATGGTTTACCTGCCAGTTGCTGGTGCAAGCCGCAGACAGCCGTACCTACGGCTGTCGCAAAGGCGTGTCAAAAAAGGAGCCCGGATGTTCTAGAACATGGTAACGGTGGCGAAGGATATCCCCGCCCAGTGGAAACACCTGTTCNGGCGACACGGCGCCGAGCAACGCCCGGGCCAGGTGGCAGGCGCGAAGCGTGTGCCGCACCGATCGCTCCTGGCAGGGGCTGAAGGCGGGCCCGGCTGCGAACTTGTTGCTGGCGCTGAGCCACAACCCCTCCTCGGGAATCCAGTAGCGCGCGGCGAGGATATCGACGTCGCGCTGGAAATCGGTGTTGGCCAATTCGCGTCTGAGGGTTGCGGTCAGGTAGTCGCGATCTGGTGACGCGGAAATCGTGGGGAGGAACTCGCCGCGNCGAGCGGCCTGCAACGTGCGTTCGATCCGTTCGTACTCTTCGGGCCGCATCGCACCTGGCTGCCAGTATCCCGCCGATCCTCCTCCGGCTGCCTGGTACCGTTTCAACTGCTGGGGATCGTCCAGGAAATAGATCGTGCCGCCACGGGCGGCGATCGGNCGCCCGGTGTGATAATCGTACTGCTGGTACCACCCCTGGGGTGTGCGGATCCGGTCGAGCCAGGCGAGAAAACGATCGATCGGGTCCAAATACGCTGTGTCCCCGGTCAGCCGATGGGCCAGGAACAGCGCGTTGGTGGCCATCAGGGCACCGTTTCCCCAGACGGCGGCAGGGGGTTCGTGGGCCCGCGCCCAGACCGGTACGTCGTGCTGATCGTACTGTGCGGCCCAGCCGAAGGTGGGTCCGTCGAGTTGCGCCTCGACCACCCAGTCGGCGGCCCGTTTCACCGCCTGGAGGTAACGCGGGTCCGCGGTCCAATGCCACAGCGCGACCAGTGTGCGCATCGCGTCGGTGGTCGCATTATCGTTCAGTTCGCTGCCGTAGCGCAAAGCGTTTCCGGTGGGCCCAGTGGTGCTGCCCGTTCCGTAACCGGCCTGCTCATTCCAATCGTAGTGATGCGGCCAGCTTCCCTTGGGGTTCTGTGCCAACAGGAGAAAATTTCCGCCCCGGATGGCCGCTTGGAGGTAATCCTCCCGACCGGTCAACTTGTGCACGTAGAGCAGCGTCAGGATCGGTCCGGTGATATAGAAGTCCTGGATCATGACGCGATCCAACCCACCTCCGGAAATCGTCCGCGGGGGGGTGAAATAGGCGTATTTCGGCCAGCGGGCAAGCGGCCCGAATCGATCGCTAGTGGTCGCCACTTCGAGTTCCAGGTACATGTCGGCGGTGCGCTGGACCGCGTTGAGATACTCGGGGTCCGCAAAGGTCTCGTAGGCGAAACAGAGATGCATCGCGGTATGCGCCGTATTGTANGTTTTCCCAAAGGTCACCAGCCCTCGCGGGTGGCACAGCCGATCGTAGCCACCGCACAGCAAACTCGGCCAACGCACGCTGTCGACGGTGGTGTCCCAGCCGCCCCCATGTTGCGCACGGATGACCCAATCGAGCCAGATTCGGACCCGCCTCTCGGCGGTCTGCAGCCGGTTCCACTCCGGGTCGCTCAGGTCGAGATCGTTGCGCGCCAGGGCGCTACGGAACGGCCTCGCCGGGCGCGGCGCGGGTGTCGTGCGGGGTTCGCCGCTGTCGGCGGAGCGGTCGGTCGGTGGGCGGTCGGAAATCACCAGCTCGTCGAGCAGACAACCGGCGGGCAAATTCTGACTGGCATGATTGCCCACCAGCAGCGTCGAGAACTCACCTGGGGCAAGGGGCAGCGGCATGCGGGCGCTGTACCCCTCGCCATCCACGGTAAGGGCCATGCGATGGGTCGTCAGATCCCAGCCGAACAATACGTGGTGCCAGGCGTCGGGATCCAAGCCACTCACGTCGACCTCAATGGCCCGCCCCTTGCCGCAGCGCAGCACAAGCTGGTTGCGACGATCTTTGTACAGCTGCAGCGAAAAGCCACCCCCGCCAACGAAATCGTTGACAGCAGACCGCTCGAGCAGAACAAACCACCGCTGTTGATCGTCGTTCCAGATGCCGCCGGCACCCTGACTCTTGAGGAACATCTCGACGGTCCCCGTTGCGGTGGGNCAGTTCTCCTCGCCGCCGAACAGGAGACAACCGCGGGGTGCGGTGAGCGCGACNGCCCGGCCGCTCCAGCCGCCCGCAACGAGCGGTGCATCGCGACCGGCGGAGCGNGGATTCCAGCGAGCGTAATCGGCGTTCGGACGGAGCAACGGGGAGACGACGGTGGTCTGCCCCGCGACACTTTTTGCAAGGAGTGCGGGGTCGACGTGGACAAGCTCATCAAAATGCGCCAGTAACGTCGTGTGACGCGAGGCGCTCGCCGGTTGGGAGGGAACCTCCGGGAGCGCAAACGCCCGGGGCGTAAAGTCTTCCGGTAGCCGCGGTAATTCGATGAGTTTCACGTCGTCCACGTAAATCAAATTGCGAGCGTTGTTGCGAAAATTGCCGACGGTGACGACGTATTGGTTCTGATCCGCGATGAACGTCACGGCGAACCTTTTCCATCCATCGGTGGGACCAGGCAACCGGAACCCCTGCGGCAATCCTCCCTCGACACCGATGGTGATTCCGCCGGAGATGATCTTGTAGTCGAATTCGTACCGGTAGGCTTTCCCAGGGGTGACGCTTGTGCAGACGTACCGCAGGCAGTCGCCCCGGGTGCCGGTTGTCTCGATGCGACACGATTTCTGTCCGCGTAACGCAGCGTCGGTCGTGGGTCCGCAGTAAATGCATCCGTCGTTTTCAAACCGATCGTCGGCTCCGTGCCAGCGAGGGAAATTGCCCGGCTCTGCCTCGAAACCACCCCCCTTAATCAGATTCGTTTGCGGGGCGCCTCGGNCCTCGCCGGGGNAGTAGAATCCACCACCNGCACCCANAGCGCNAACCGCTGCGGAGCTGAAAAGCACGCGAATCCAAACGGACATCAGGCATCCCTCCCGGTCGATTTGACGTGAGCCGCTGCGCCGCCGCGCGTCGCTGGCGGCGCGAGCCGATTATANCGAACACGCGCGGTGGAGTTGACGCCCCCTCGAGAATGCCCCCAAAACCGGTCGGTGGCCACGCAGGCCAGCCGGTGGGTTCTGACGGAGGTCGCCCGCACCCCTGAAACGTGCGAGGGAAAGGGGCCCCACCGTCAGACATCGCGCCGCGTCCAGACCGTCAGGTTGTCCAGTGTTGCACTCACACCGCGGGGCAGGAGAAAGCTCAAACCGTAGCCGACCGCAATCAAAAAGAGGTGCGGTAGCACGCCGATCCAAAACGTGTTGGGGAGGTACTGGACCAGAGACGGAAAGGACCGATTGCCCCAGGAGGTGTCCAACAACAGCCAGCCGGCGACGAACAACACGGTTCCGATCGTGGCGCCGGCCGCCGCGGTCGAGCCAACACGCATGGTGAGAAAGCCGAGTAAGAACAGGCTCAGCAGGCCTGCGCTAACCACGGGATAGACGACCGTTTGCACATCCATCAACGTCTCAGTGCGCATGTAGTGAATGGTCAGTGCGACGCAGATCATGATNCCGGCGAACACGACCGAAAACAGACGNCCCATCAAGAGGTAGTGTTTCGCCGGTGCGTCGTCGGTATAGAACCGTCGATAGAAATCGTTGGTGACCGTCCCGGCAGAGGCATTGATGCTCGAGTCGAGTGTCGACATGGCAGCTGCCAGTAAACCGGCGATCACGAAACCGGCGACCCCCGCAGGGATTTGGGTCAGAATAAAGTAAGGGAATACGCCCTCGGGTTTGGTCCCCTCGGGAAGCACCCCCGGATGGTGTTGGTAGTAGACGTAGAGCGCAGTACCGACAAAGGCGAAATACATCCAGACGGGAATGGTGAGCGCTGTGCCCAGGATGAAGCCACGCCGCGCCTCGCGGTCGGACTTGATCGAAAGATAGCGTTGCACCATGCTCTGATCGGTGCAGAAGATCTGCAAGAACTGGAACTGATACACCAGGATAATCACCCACACGGTTTTCTCGTTGAGCACCCAGGCGGTACTTCCCACGGCGAACTTGTCGGCCGCACTCGCTTCGCTGAGGATCTGACCCAGTCCACCGGGAAGTTGTCCCGCCAGGATCGGAATGCAGATCAATCCGCCCAGGATCAGCGCGATCCCCTGTAGCAGGTCGGTGTAGATGACCGCCTTGAGTCCGCCCGCAATCGTGTAGGCGGCGACCAGCACGCCGAGGCCNACAATCACGACCGGCAGCGCCAGCCCACTCATCTGCTCGAACGGAAGGCTGACCGCATACAGGATGATGCCGGTACGGAAAATGTGATGAAACAGGAAGGCGACCGCGCCGTAGACTCGGGCCCAACTGCCAAACCGCAACTCGAGGTACTCGTAGGCAGTGCTGATATGTCCTCGGCGAAAGAACGGCATGAATACAAAATACGCAGCCAGTGCGGGGATGCAGTACAGGGCGTGCGCCGGCATGAATCGCCAGTCATCTTGAAAGGTGGCGCCCGGTAGCGCCAAGAACGTCATCGAGCTGACGATGGTGGCCATCATCGAAAAGGCGACCACCCAGCCGGGCATGCTGCGATCGGCCAGAAAATAGGAATCGGCGGAATCGGTTTTCCGGGCGCAGTACACACCGATGGCGATCAGCGCGCCCAGATTAATGCCCATCACCAGCAGATCGGGCCATCTCGCCAGGTCGGTCTCCGCCATCGACGCCTGCTCCCCTTCGCTCGAGATCACGCGGGACCGCGACGCCNCGCGCGGTAAACCCGACCCCGCTATTTTGCCATCGGCGGTGGCCGGATGCCATACACGGGGCTCCCGGCTTTCACGACCGACCGCCTGGTAGCGCAACTGGGCAGTTGGCGGCCAGGCGTTTACATTGTACGACTGGTCCCTGGCGGCACCGATGGGTGCCGACGGCCGATTTCCAACCAAGGGGGAAATGGTATGCGGTATCGCCAAGCCGTTACATTCGTNTTTCTGTTGTGCGCCGTGGCGGCCAGCGTGTCGGCCAGCCAAAAGAAGNCGGCGTCCCAGGTCAAGCCAGGCAGCCTTGGCAAGACCCGTAACGTGCACNCCTGCGGCAGCCTATTCCTCGCGGGTCAACCAACACCCGCCGACATCACTGCCATTGTGGATAGCGGAATCAAGCGCGTGATCACGCTTCGGACCGACAGCGAGATCGACTGGGACGAGGCCCAGGCTTTCGACGACGTCGGGGTTGAATTGGTCAAAATCCCGTTCCGGGCACCGAATACACTCAGCGACGGGGTCTTCGACCGCGTGCGCCGATTACTGCGGGAAGCTGCCCGCAAGCCCACTCTGCTGCATTGTGGTTCGGCGAATCGGGTCGGCGCCGTGTGGCTTGTACACCGCGTCCTCGATGAGGGCGTGCCGCTCCAGACCGCGGTTGGGGAAGCCCGCACAATCGGTCTGCGCACCCCCGCGTATGAACGTCGGGCGCGGGAATACATCGCCGAGCAGCAAGCCCAAACACGGCCCAAAGAGACGAGCGTCCGCCCAGGAATTAATGCTCGATTTCTCGATCCAAAAATGGATATCGAGGAGTGGCTGGCGCGATTTGAGATCGAAAGCCGTGAGATTTTCAAGAACCGCCANGCGGTCTTGGCAGCGCTGCAACTTAAGCCGGGAATGCGGGTAGGCGACATTGGCGCAGGGACCGGATTTTTTGCCCGCGCGATGGCCGAGAGGGTCGGCGCCGCAGGGTGGGTCTATGCAGTCGACATTTCGCCTCGCTTCGTGGAGCACCTGAGTCGCGTCGCGTCGCAAGTCAAACGGCGGAATCTGACGCCCGTCATGGGTGGCGATGATACGGTTCGCCTTGCGCCCAACTCGATCGATATCGCCTTCGTGTGCGATACCTATCATCACTTNGAGTATCCGAAATCGACGCTCGCATCGATTCACCGTGCGCTGCGACCCCGCGGCACACTGGTGCTGATCGATTTTGAACGGATCGAAGGCAAATCGCGCGAGTTCNTNCTCAATCATGTACGGGCCGGNAAAGAGACCTTCAGAGCGGAAGTCGAGGCGGCCGGATTCGCCCTGATCGAACAGGTCGAGGTGGCCGGCCTCCGAGAAAACTACTTTCTTCGCTTCGGCAAGCGATGAACGGCTGCGGTGGCATGGAGTGATCGCTCGCGCGACGCCGATTTACGGGCGGGCTGCGGGGCCCCTTTGTGGTGGGCGCAGTGTGGGGGTGAGCTGCGACCAAAAGGCGCCGTGGCGCGGAAGTGGATACAATCAGAGGGTCCCGATGATGGCGAGGGGTGAGCCGATGACCGTCCNGGTCAGAACGTGTTTGTGGTGGTTGGTGTGCGCCACACCGCTGGCGGTGGGCGCCGAGCGTCACTGGTCCTACGAGCGCGCCGGCGCGCCGCGGCTGCCTGCGATCGAGGATCGAGACTGGCCCCACAACGGGATCGATACCTTCATTCTCAAGCGGTTAACCGACCGCNGGTTACGGCCGTCCGCATCCGCAGACAGNGCGACGCTCGTGCGACGCGTTACGCTCGATCTGACGGGACTGCCGCCCACGCTCGCGGAGGTCGACGCGTTTCTCCAAGACCAGGCGCCCGGCGCGTACGAGCGGGTGGTCGACCGCCTGTTGCGCGCACCCGCTTACGCTGAACGGATGACGGGGTGGTGGCTCGATATGGCGCGCTACGCCGATACCCACGGTTATGAAGGGGACGGGGCACGCAGTATCTGGCTCTACCGTGACTGGGTCATCGATGCCTTTCTGCGNGGCATGTCTTTCGATCGCTTTACGGTGCTCCAACTGGCGGGCGATCTGTTACCCGGTGCGACCGATGGCCAACGGATCGCCACCGGCTTCCACCGCAANTCACCCTTTTGTTACGAGGGCGGGACGGATTTGGAACAGTTTCGGGTGGAATCGGTGGTCGACCGCGTGAATACGACGATGACCGTTTGGATGGGGACGACGTTTGGATGTGCACAGTGCCACGACCACAAATACGACCCCATCAGTCAACAGGACTACTTTCAACTCTACGCATTTTTCAATAACGCAACCGAAGCGCAAGGCGCAAGCCTGTCGGCGGTCAGTCCGTTGCGCGAGGGACTGCTGCAGGGCGTTGAACAGAGAGTCGCCGCGCTCCAACGGAGAATTGCCGCGACCGACTATACCGACGTTCAGCGGGAGTACCAAAGGATTCGGGCCGCGAGCGAACTGCGCCGGTTGGCACCGGCTACCTTCCAATCACTGCACGGTGCCACGCTCGAGCGGTTACCCGACGGTTCGGTGTTAGCGAGCGGCGAGAACCCGACGCACGACTGTTATGAGGTCGAACACCACTGGGCAGGTGGCCGGTTGTCGGCCGTTGGTCTGGAAGTGCTCCACCACGCGAGCCTCCCCAAAGGGGGGCCCGGTCGCTACGAACAGAATGGGAACTTTGGCCTCAGTACGCTGCAGGCAGAAGTGTCGCTTCCCGGAGGCAAAGGGGCCTGGCAAACGGTGACGTTTCGACACGCCATCGCAACCCACCACGACGCTGACGACAAAGTGACCCATGCGNTCCACCTCAACAGCGCCTGTTGGTGTACGAATCAGCAGGAGGGTCACGCTTGGTTCCTGGTTGAATCACCGCGGGATCTGCCGGCCGGAACACGCATCAAGTTCCGCCTGCTCCACAACTCGAAATGGGACCGTCACGGGCTGGGTCGATTTCGACTTTGGTCGGCCGTGCCCACGAGCCCAGAAGGGGTGGTCGACAACGATCTAACGCCGTTACGGGTGTACGCCATTCTGGCGACAGCCCCCGCAGATCGATCCGCCGCGGAAGTTACCCAACTCGGAGACTTCTTCCGCGCCGCCGATCCGTCTTTGCGTCCGTTACGCGCGGAAATCGAGCAACTCCGGTCGCGGTTGGTGAAGACCGCGACGCTGGTCATGCAGGAGCGCGCCGAACCGCGCACCACACGGGTGCTGGTAGCGGGCAGCCATCTGAACCCGGGCCAGCCTGTTTCGGCAGACGTCCCCGCGATTTGGCACCGCTGGGACAAACAATCACCACGTAATCGTCTAGGGTTGGCCCAATGGTTGGTCGATCCGGCCAACCCGCTCGTTGCACGGGTGACCATGAATCGCCTCTGGGCNATGTTTTTCGGGCGCGGGATCGTTACCACGAGCGAAGACTTTGGCGCCCAGGGGAAACCTCCCACACACCCGCAATTGCTCGACCATCTGGCGACCGCGTTCGTGCGCTGCGGTTGGAATGTACAGGCCATGCAGCGGATGATCGTTACGTCGGCGACCTATCGGCAGACATCGGCGGTCGACCCCGACCTGCTCCGCATCGACCCGCAGAATCGGTGGTACGCGCGGGGGGCCGCCTTCCGACTGGAAGCGGAATCGATTCGGGATACGGCGCTCGCCGCCAGCGGACTCCTGGATCGCCGGATTGGGGGGGCGGGTGTGTATCCCTATCAGCCGCCAGGCGTGTACGAACAGATCCACAGCTACACCACTGCCTGGGAAACGAGCTCGGGCGGGCAACAGTTCCGCCGCGGCCTCTACACCTGGTGGAAGAGGACGGCACCCTACCCCTCGATGATCACGTTCGATGCGCCGCGCCGCAATGTCTGTAGCGAGCGGCGTCCGCGCACCAACACGCCCCTGCAGGCGCTGGTCACGCTGAACGACCCGGGTTTCGTGCAGTGCGCCGCGGCGCTGGGCCGCCGGATGCGGACCGGCATCGACGGCACGAGCGCACAGCGGGTGGAAAATGGATTTCGGCACTGCGTCGGGCGGCACCCAGAACCTGCCGAAGTCGATGAATTGGTCAAGCTCTACGATCGGGCGTTACGCCATTACCGCCAGCACGGTCGGGAAGCGGAGAAGCTGGCGACCAGTGGGTTGTCCGCACCCCTTCCCCCGGGAATTGCGGTCGAGGAATTGGCGGCGTGGACACTCGTTGCGAACGCACTCTTGAATCTGGACGAAACGTTGATGCGATACTGATCCGGTGATCGGCTGACAGACCGGCTCTCGTGGGGACGGCAAGGACCCCTGCGGCGCTCGGGTGGCGGTCGCACGCGGGTGTTGCCACGAATGCGGGAAACCGATGGACAAGCAACTGCTCCTCGACAATACACGGCGGCAGTTTCTCAGCAAATGCGTCACGGGAATGGGCGCTGCGGCGCTGGGTTCGCTGTTATCCGACTCAGCGACGCGCGGGCAAGGCCACGCGCCGAGCTCGGGAGGAATCCATTTTGCAGCGCGTGCCAAACGCGTAATCTACCTCCACATGGCGGGGGGCCCCTCTCAACTCGACCTATTCGACCATAAACCGCTGCTGACCGAGCGGAACGGCCAGCTGTGTCCGGAAGAGTTTTTCAAAGGCAAACGGTTTGCCTTTATCAAGAGTCGCCCCAAGCTGTTGGGAACCCCGTTTCGCTTTGCCCAGTACGGCGACAGCGGGGCGGCGATGTGCCAGCATGTGCCGCACCTTAGCCGCGTAGTGGACGACCTCTGTTTCATCAAATCGATGCATACAGACCAGTTCAATCATGCCCCGGCGCAATTGTTCATGCAGACGGGGTCGCCCATTCTGGGTCGCCCCAGCCTGGGTTCCTGGATGTCGTATGGATTGGGGACCGAGAATCGGAACCTACCCGCCTTTGTCGTGCTGGTCTCGGGTCAGCGTGGCCCGAGTGGGGGTACGGCGCTGTGGGGGAACGGATTTCTGCCGAGTGTCCACCAGGGGGTCCGTTTGCGTTCGCGGGGCGACCCGGTCCTGTTTCTCACCGACCCTCCCGGGATTTCGCGGCGCGAGCGGCGGCTGACGCTGGACAGCGTCCAAGCGCTCAACCGCATCCGGTTGAAACAACTTGGCCAACCCGAGATCGCCACCCGTATCGAACAGTTCGAATTGGCGTATCGGATGCAGCGAAGCGTCCCCGAACTGATGGCAATCGATCGAGAACCGGCCTACATTCACAAGCTGTACGGGACCGAGCCGGGCCAGAAATCGTATGCGAACAACTGCCTGTTGGCCCGCCGGCTCATCGAGCGCGGTTCGCGGTTCGTGCAACTGTACCACTGGGGATGGGATTCGCACGGCTCCAGTCCCGCCGAGAACCTGCGGTACAGCTTCGTCGAACGTTGCCGCCAAACCGATCAAGCGACCGCGGCGCTGCTCGTGGATCTCAAACAGCGCGGGTTGTTGGACGATACGCTGGTCGTGTGGGGCGGCGAATTCGGTCGCACACCGATGGCGGAGGTTTTCACAAAGAAGTATATCGGCCGAGACCACCATCAACACGCGTTTACGATCTGGATGGCAGGCGGGGGAGTCAAACCAGGGATCTCCCACGGGAGGACCGACCCGTTCGGCTACGCGGTGGTCGAAAACCCGGTCCACGTGCACGACCTGCAGGCGACGATCTTGCACCTCATGGGGATCGACCACGAGGCGCTGACGTACCGTTTTCAGGGACGTGATTTCCGACTCACCGATGTGCATGGCCAGGTGGTGCGCGAGGTGGTGGCCTAGCGCCGGCGGCAGTCCGTCGAGGCGCGCCCGCGGGAGGCAGGCGATGGCGAGTGCATGGGATCTGACGCTCGAGCAGACCGGTGATCTGGAAGTCACGCACGGTTCGCTGCGGGAGACCGCCGAGGCCGTCAGAGGGGGTGCCGATCTGCGCGTGTTTTTGATCGCTCGGGGCTACGAAGAGACGTTGTATTTCCAACAGACGTACGCCGGCCAAGGAGACGTGTTCGCCGGAATCATGACGCATCACCACTCGTATTCCCACCGTGGAAGCCTGGCAGAGCAACCCTACTTCAGTTTCTTCAAATACGACGCGACGGACAGGTTTTCGCATGTCAAATGGATGCTCGACAATACCGTGTTCCAGGAGCCTCAGCCGTACTCCTACGGCATTTACCGATGGTACGTCTGTCGGCGCTGGCGCGTGGTCTACGAACACGACGACCAGGGTAATCCCATCGACGGGGACCTCGACGAACTCCGTGAATTGTTGCGCGCCGGAAGAACACTCAAGGTGGGGGTGCGACAGTTATTTGGAATTCAGCAGGACGATCCCAGTGGCCCGGACCACATCGCTTTCCTGGATATCATGCAGCCGCTGATCGAGGACTCCCAGGTCGGAGCGAACTGTGACTTCATCCTGGCGGGTCCGCCCCGCTGGCCGTTCTCCTGGCAGGACGGTTTGGTGGTGGGGATGGTCTGGCCCTGGACGTCGGGTGAGCTGATCTGCCATCTGGTCGAACCCGGGCAGCTGCCGTTTCGTCGTACCTCGCTACGGCGTGGCATGCAATGGCTGGTCGCCGAAACCGGCTAGGATCAAGGCTGCCTGCGCCGCAGCACAGCCGCCACGTCAGAGCAGGGCCTTGATGGGGCGCCCACGATAAATGCGATAGGGCCGTCCGGCGTCGTCGTGAAACTCGCGATCGGGGCCGATCCCCAAACAATGGAACAGGGTGGCTGCCAAATCCTCTGGCGTATAGGCGTCGGTGCGCGGAGCGCCGCCTACGGCGTCGGTTCCACCGATCACCCGCCCGGGTTGGATGCCACCGCCCGCGTAGAGACACGGAAAGACATGTCCCCAGTGGTCGCGGCCGGGCGTAAAACGTTCGCCGGAGGCGTTCTTTCCGTTGGGTGAAATAGGTTGGACCTTCGGAGTGCGTCCCATTTCCCCACACATCACGACCAGAGTCTTGTCGAGTAGTCCGCGGTCGGAGAGGTCGTCCAAGAATGCGCTGAGACTATGGTCGAGCGACGGCAACGCCTTGGCTTTGAGATCGCGGAACGCATTTTGGTGCGTATCCCAACCCCGCAGCGTGACTTGCACCATGCGTACGCCCGCTTCGACGAGTCGGCGGGCAACCAGTAGTCCCTGCCCCCACTCTTCTCGACCGTACCGATCGCGGACCGAGTCGGGTTCCTGTGTCAAGTCGAAGGGGTTCCGCTTTCCCGACCGCCGCGAGGACAACAAGAACCGTAACGCTTGTTGGCGGTAGAGGTCCCACTTCGCCAGTCGACCAGACCGATCTGCCTCGTCCAGACCCCGGCCAAGCGCCTCGAAGCGACGGAGCAACAGCGCCCGATTTTTGAGAACGGGTGAGGGAATGTCGATCTGTCCCGGATTGGGAAGATGGAAATCGGGCGACCGGCAACTGGTGTTGTCCCACCACGCTTTGGGGCCGGGCCCCGGCGCGCGGGCGGGATCGAGATTCGGGTCATCGTGGCTGTAACAATTCGGGCACGAACCGCCGGCATCCGGGGCATTGCATGGCGCCGCCAGATCGATGCCAACACGGTCGTACCGAGCACCGAGGAGCCCGCCCTCGCGACCCGGGTAATGCATCCGGTCGAGTCGCGGGATTTCGATCACCGGTGGCAGCCCACTGTCGACGCGTGATCCCTTGGCGTACGCGATCATCGATCCGATCGACGGCCACGCGTGTCGGCCGATGTGATTGCGGGTGATGCTGGCGTTCGTCTCTCNGCGCGGCAATTGGGTTGTGCCCGTGTGTAACAGGTAATTGCAGCCGCCGTGGCAACTGTTGTAGTGTTGACGCATCGTGCGGACGAGCGAGAACATGTCAGCGCGGGCCGCCAGTTTGGGAAGGTACTCACAAAATTGCACGCCGGGCAGTCGTGTCTGGATTGTTCCGTACTCGCCGCGAATCGAATCGGGAGCTTCCGGCTTGGGATCGAACGTCTCATGCTGCGAAGGTCCGCCCGACTGGTAGATGAAGACCACCGAGGTGGCTGTGCCGGAACGGTCAACCGCAGTGTCAACCGCCTCCGCTTCGAGGCGCAACAGGTCGGAGAGTTCGGTGCCGACGAGAGTCAAACCGCCCACTTTGAGCAGCTCCCGCCGTCGAATCGGAAAATGTTCTGCGCGATCACATCCCGGGGCACGCATCGGTGGTCCCAGTCGAAGCAGAGCGNAAAAGGGTGTAATCGATTTATCGTATGCGATCGTGTCGCGCTAACACAACACACATAGGTGGCCGATCTGGTCCACGGTATGCCAACAGATCTCGGCCACCGCGTGGCGATTGAGGAATGGGTTTGCGGTAGGATAGGCGGATACGCTATACCTCGGTGCGGTCCCTCCAATTGCGGGCATCTAGAACAGCGATGAAATCCCACGCCCATCAGCGCGAAACTCACTTTTTGCCGCGCCGCGACTTTTTGCAGGTTTCGACCGCCGGATTCTCCGCGCTGGCCTTCGCGGCGGCCCCCAAAGCTGTGTCAGCTGTTGCGCCTCCTCGGCGGCGGGCAACATCGACGATCCTGCTCTTTCTTTGCGGCGGNGCCTCGCACATCGATACCTGGGACATGAAACCGGAGGCGCCCCTGGAATATCGGGGCCCTTTCCAACCGATCGCAACTTCGGCTCCCGGAGTCACCCTTTGTGAACACCTCCCTCTGTTGGCGCAGCAGGCGCACCACTTGGCGGTCATCAACTCGATCGACGGACAGGTAAACACCAATGATCATCACGCCGGGTACTATCACAATCTGACGGGGCACCGTCCCGACCAGTCTTTTGTGACGCTCGGAAACAACCGCACCCCCTTTCCCGACGATTGGCCGTTTATGGGGACCGTGGTCGGCTCCAAACGGCCTCGGCACCCATCGCTTCCCAACGCGATCACGCTGCCGCACAAACCGAGCAAAGCCCCCTACACGCGTCCCGGCCAATTTGCCGGGCGTCTGGGCGTCCAGAACAATCCACTGTACGTCCAGGGGAGCCACACCTCGCCGTTGGAATTCACTCTCCCAGCGCTGACCCTACATGGAGATGTCTCCGCGGATCGACTGGCCAGTCGCGCAGAACTGCGGAACACGCTTGACCAGACGCGCGACGAACTCGACCGTTTCCAGTCCGTCAGTCGGTGGTCGACCCAGCGGCAGCGGGCGGTTTCCCTGCTCACGGCGGGGCCGGCGATCCGNGCTTTTGACGTGTCGCGTGAGTCGGAAAAGGTGCGTGCGCGTTACGGCCATACGGTGAACGGGACGAGCCTGCTCGCGGCGCGGCGACTCGTGGAAGCCGAGGTGCCCTTCATCACGGTCTTTTGGTACGAAAGCGAAAAGCTCAACGCCAAATGCAAGAGTGCCGGTGGATGGGACACGCACGGGAACAATTTCAATTGTCTCAAACAGAATCTGTTGCCCGAACTGGATCAGGGTCTCGCCGCATTGATCGCCGACCTGTTCGAGCGAGGTCTCCTCGATCAGACGTTGCTGTTGGTCACCAGCGAGATGGGCCGTAAACCCCAGATTGGTGACCCGCGCAGCGGCGGCGCCAGCGGGAAGGGGCGCGATCACTGGACGTACTGTCTGACCGACCTGATGGCGGGGGGCGGAATACGAGGCGGACAGACCTATGGCGCCACCGACCGTCTGGGGGGATACCCCGCGGACCTGCCCGTCACTCCTGCGGACGTAACCCGTACCGTCTACCACGCAATGGGGATCGACGACCTGACGGCGACC
Organism: Planctomycetaceae bacterium; assembly: GCA_002702965.1. GTDB lineage: Bacteria > Planctomycetota > Planctomycetia > Pirellulales > Pirellulaceae > UBA9264. The sequence continues at coordinate 4,644 of PADE01000057.1, read as the reverse complement.
GACAAAGACGGCCGTGTTTACAACCTGCTTGAGGAGGCCGCGGTGATCGAGTCGCTGTTTTAGGTTCGCGCTCCCGCCGCGCGTGTTTCGACCAGCGGGAGTCGAGCCGCGGGCCGGGTCGGGCGTTTGCTCACCCGCTGCGACTGCCCGAGGCTCGGCGGCGGCGGCGGTCGGGTCACCGCGGTTTCGATTGGAACGTGGCGTCGAAATCGCCTATGCTCGCGAGTGCGTGAGGGTTCTCTGGAGACTCGATCGGTGTCCATAGCGGTTGATATCAAGTGCACGGTACGGATCGGCCGCGTCCTGCTGGCAGGGTGGGCCTGCACAGCGACTGCTCTCTTCGGCCAGGAACCGCGCGCACCGCTCGAGTTCTTTCGCGACGTGCAACCGATACTGGTTAAGAACTGTATTACCTGCCATGGGCCGAGTAAGCAGGAGAGTCGATTTCGCATCGACCGGATCGCACCGTTGTTCCAGGGTGGCAACTCGGGTCAACCCGCCGTCGTCGGCGGCGATCCGGCTGCCAGNCAACTGCTCCAGCGGATTCTCAGTCGCCGGGCCGAGGTNCGGATGCCGCCGGAGGGNAGCCGNCTGGATGCCGCCGAGGTCGAGCGAATTCGCGCGTGGGTACAAGCGGGAGCAATCGTTCTAGACNCCCAGCGGCGCACCAACCCGCACACCGACCACTGGGCATTTCAGCCGGTGCGGAGCCCCAGGTTGCCGAAACGGGGTCCCCAACGACGGGGCTGGGAGCAGAACGAAGTCGATCGGTTTGTCGGGCACCGGCTGCGCCGGTCCGGGTTGCAGGCCTCGACCCCGGCCGACCGCAACACGTTGATTCGGCGGGTCTATCTGGTGATGATCGGGCTACCCCCTACGCCGCAACAGGTGCGTACCTTCGTCACCGATGGACGTCCGGATGCCTACGCGCGGCTGGTCGACCAGGTCCTCGCTAGCCCGCACTACGGCGAGCGCTGGGCGCAGCACTGGTTGGATTGTGTCCGCTATGCGGAGACCACTGGATACGAGGTGAATGGCCCCAACGGCACGATCTACCCCTATCGCGACTATGTGATTGGCGCCCTCAACGCCGACAAGCCGTACGACCGGTTTCTGATCGAACAATTAGCGGGTGACCATTTTTCGATCGACGCCGCCACCGGTTTCCTGGTAGCCGGCCCGCACGATGTCAATTTGAGTCCCGACCCGCGGCTGACCGCCATGCAATACCAGGATGGCCTCGACGAAATCATCAAATCGACCAGCGCCGTGATGCTGGGCATCACGCTTGGCTGCGCGCGGTGTCACGACCATAAATACGATCCGCTTTCGCAGCGCGACTACTATGCGATGCAGGCGGTGTTTGCGGGGACCGGGTACGGAACCCGTCGGGAACGGGGTATCGACAACGACCGGATGCAACGTCAAGCGGACCAACTAGAGCCCGCGGTGACGGCCCTGCGCGCCAAGTTGCAGGCGCTCCAAACCGACAGCCATTTGGAACCTCCGGTCGATTTCCACGAGTACCAAGAGCGGATCAGCCCCGTGACGACCGCAGGGATTCAACTACGGATCAATTCCACCAATAGCCAGGGTCCGGTGGAACTCGACGACATCGAGGTATGGACGGTTCCCGAAGAGGGCACCCCCAGCGTCAACGTGGCGCATCGTGATCGTGGTGCCCGCGCCACGTCGTCGCCGACGGCCAAAGCGAATCAGGGCAAATCGGCCGATCTCCTGTTGGACGGGACACGGCAGTTGCACCTGTTTTTTCGATCGGTGGATAAACAGGACGTGTGGATCAAGATCTTCTGGCCCCGGCCGGCACGGGTCGATCGCATCGTGATTAAGCCGCGAGGGAGTCACGTTCCGGTCGACTACCGCATCGACGTCGCAGCGGGAGGGGATACGTGGACCGAGGTGGTCGATTCACGCGATCGCTTTCTTCATCGCCAGGACTTGCGACCGGTCGAGGCGGTCGTGTTCAACGGTGTCGATGCCCGCACCACCGAGACGATCGTCGAGACCAATCGCCAGCTGCGGGAGATCGAGAGTCGACACGCGGTGTTGCGCGCCGGCCCGCAGGTGTTTGCAGGCCGTTTCAGCAAGCCACGCCAAACGCATTTGATGGTCCGAGGCGATCCCCAGGTCCGCGGCCCGCGGGTCGATCCCGCGATCCCCGCGGTGCTAGGACAAAGCGAGATGGACGAGGGTACACCGGGTCCGCAGAGACGACTCCACCTCGCGCAGGCCATCGCCGCCCGCGACAATCCTCTGACAGCGAGGGTGATCGCAAATCGGCTCTGGCAGTATTTGTTCGGCGTTGGCTTGGTCGACACACCCTCCGACCTGGGGATCAACGGAGGCCGGCCGACCCACCCCGAACTGTTAGATTGGTTGGCATCGGACCTGATGCGGAAGGGATGGTCGCTCAAGGCGCTGCACCGCAAACTTCTCAGGTCGGGGACGTTTCGTCAGGCCAGTCTGCCGCGCCTCGACGCGATCGAAGTCGACGCTGACTGCCGCCTCGTGTGGCGGTTTCCGCCACGGCGTCTCGAAGCGGAGGCGATCCGGGATTCGATCCTGGCTGCCAGCGGCAGACTCAATCGGCGGATGTCTGGACCGAGTTTTCCGTTCTTTGAAAAAGCGTCCAATGCGTTTCAGAAGAAGCAGCCTCGGGTCGTGTTTGATGACGATGGATGGCGCCGCATGATCTACGGCCGGAAAGTGCGCTTGGAATTTGTTGGTGTGTTTGGCGTCTTTGACTGTCCCGACGCGAGTCAAATGGTTCCGGCGCGGTCCCGCAGCACGACCGCCGGACAGGCGTTGAGCTTGTTGAATAGCCCATTCGTGCTGCGACAGGCCGAATTTCTGGCGGCCGAGATCGGTGCGACCGGACTCGGTGTGACGGAGGGGGTCGAGCGGGCCGTGCGGCGGACCCTCTGCCGTGCGCCGAGCGACGTCGAAAGGGAAGTCCTGCACGCCGTGGCCGTCGAGCACGGGCTTGCGCAGGTCTGTCGCATTCTGCTCAATCTGAATGAATTTGTATTTATCAACTGATCGCACGCCATGAGCCGTCTCCGCCAGAACTTGTTGAGTCGCCGCAATTTTTTGGCGCACACCCGGTTCGGGTTGGGGTCTGTGGCGTTGGCGAGTCTGTTGGCGGAACAGAAGCTACTGGCTGCGGGAAGTGTGGCGTTTGACCCGCGGGACCCCTTCGCGCCGCGTCCGCCACACTTTGCGATGCCGGCTCATAACGTGATCGTCGTGTTCTGCGCCGGCGCCGTCAGTCATGTCGATTTCTGGGAACATAAGCCTGAACTTGTCAAATACCACGGCAAACCGTTGCCCGGTAACGAGCGGTTGATCTCGTTTCAGGGAGAGAATGGCGCCCTCCAACAGCCGCTCTGGCCGTTTCGGGCACGGGGTGCGTGCGGCAAGATGATTTCCGACATCGTGCCCCATCTGGGCGGGTGCGTAGACGATATCTGTTTTCTTCACTCGTTGCACACCAAGTCGAGCACCCACGGGCCCGGCGAGAACCTGATGTCAACCGGTTTTAACCGTGAGGGCTATCCGGGCATTGGCGGGTGGGTGTCGTATGCCCTGGGAACCGAAAACCAGGATCTGCCCGCGTTCGTGGCGATCGAAGATCCCCGGGGGACTCCGCAATCGGGCGCGAACAATTGGACGAACGGATTCTTGCCCGCGGCGTTTCAGGGTGCGGCGTTTAGTACGACCCGACCGATTAGAAATTTACGCCCGCCTCCGGGAGTCTCGGCGCCGCAGAATCGAGGTGTTTTGGATGCGCTGCAAACGCTCAACGAGCAACACCGTCAAAACTACCGGGCAGACAGCGAGTTGGCGGCTCGTATTTCCAGTTATGAATTGGCGGCGCGGATGCAGCTGTCGGTCCCGGAGGTGATGGACGTCGAGCGCGAACCGGAACACGTTCGGAGACTGTACGGCGCCGATTCCAAAAACCCCATCAAGGCCGATTTTGCTCGCAATTGCATGTTGGCGCGGCGGCTTGTTGAGCGTGGTACTCGATTCGTACAGTTGTTTAACGGTGCCTACGCCTCCGGCGGTCGTTTGAATTGGGATACCCACAACAGTATGCCGGCGCTCGTCCCAGGCCACGCCGAGATCCTCGACCAACCGGTCGCCGGGCTGCTAACGGATTTGAAGCAGCGGGGGCTCCTCGAGAACACGCTGGTGATCTGTTGTACCGAGTTTGGACGGATGCCCATGTTCCAGTTGGGAAACGATGGCCGTGATCATAATCCCGACGGATTTACCGTCTGGTTGGCCGGCGGCGGCGTGCGCGGCGGGATGTCTTACGGCGCGACCGATCCGCTGGGCTACAAGGCCGAGCAGGACCCGCTCTCGATCCATGATCTACACGCTACCGTCTTACACCTGTTGGGAATTGAACACGAACGATTGACGTACTACCACAATGGACTGCAACGCCGGCTGACCGATGTCCACGGCCACGTCGTCCACGAGATCATCGCGTGAACCGGCGGGCACCCGAACGGGTCGACGCTCAGCCAACCCTCTATCGCCCGCCCCTACCCACCATTCGTGGGGCGCGGAGGACGCACGGGATCTGGCTGAAATGGTACAAATTGAAACGCGTAC
>PADE01000056.1 GCA_002702965.1 Planctomycetaceae bacterium | reverse complement strand
GGCCCGCCGATAGGTCGGCAGGGCCGCCAGGTGGTCGGCGGCCGGCGAGGATGCCGTTGTCCGGATCACAGATGTCGCCAGATTCGCTCCTGGCGAAAGGTTTCAAATCCGGCCCGCCGATAGGTCGGCAGGGCCGCCGGGTGGTCGAGCGTGCAGGTGTGCAGCCAAAGTCGCCGCGGTCGGTAGCTCCACGCTTGGTCAATGGTCCATTGCAGGAACCGTTTACCGAGGCCCCGCCCGAGGTATTCCGGAAGCAATCCGAATTGAACCAACTCGATGTGATCACCAGCGGCGCGGTCGAGTTCGGCAAAACCGGCGGGTGACCCGTCCAGGTACAGGACGTGTACCTCGTTCCGGTTGTCGTCCAGGATCGCCGCCAGGTCCGCGTCCGAGAGCACCCCCCGGCTCAACCAGTGGTAATCGCTCCCCACCGCGTCATAGAGGAATCGGTAGTAGCGGACCGAGGGCGGACGGGCGGCCAGGACCGTCAAGGGATCGCGGCTAGCTGGGGTCGGTTGTGTGGGTGGCACGAGCATTTGTAGATGGTAGACCGTAACCTCAACCAACCGGTCAGGATCGACCGCGTGCTCACAGGCGTTCAGCATGTTCCCCAGGGATGCCGCATCGGCGAGTCGGTGGTCCCCGCCGACGTCGATCAGCGCCGCCGCGGGCAGCCGACTGTTTGTGCGGAGTTGCGCGCTGTCGGCAAAGGGGATGACTTCATCCGCTTGAGAATGGAGGATGGTGGTGCCCGGTTTGACGGTGATGGCCTGTCCCCACTTTTTCCACGCGGGACACAACAAAACCAGGGGGGTGTCGCCGCTTTGCAGATTCATGGCGACGGCGCCTCCCCGGCTGGATCCCACGACCACGTCGGGCGGTCGACGGTCGAAGGCATCCTGCGCGATGGTGAGCGCTTGGGCGAAGTCTTCGTCTGGAAGCGCGGGGTTCTGGACGGTATGTCCGTGCTCGATGAGATAGGATGGCTTGCGGCCACCGGGAACGCTGGTCCATCCATGTAGGAAGAGGATTTCCACTCTCTCCAGCCTTTTTTNCAGGGGGCCGCGCGCTGTCGGNGTTACTCGCTCGGGACATNTGGCACGAGCAACCGCTGCAGCGCTGCGCGGATTGGATCAGGGATCGGCATCGGCTTGTGGGTCGAACGGTCTACAAAGACATGCACAAAGTACCCACTGGCGGCGGGAGCGACGTTGGCTTCAGTGAACAGACCCAGTTCGAAACAGACGCTCGACCTGCCCAGCTTGGTGACCCGCAAGCGGGCGTCGACGGTCTCGGGGAAACTGAGTTCGCGGTGGTACTGGCATCGGTTTTCGACACAAAATTGCAGAGTCTCGCCGCGCAGCGGATCGTTTCCGCCTGCCTCCATCAGATAACGGTGGATGACCGAATCGAAGTACTCGTAGTAGACGGCATTGTTCACATGGCCAAACAAATCGGTGTCGTTCCAGCGGGTGGCGATCGGGATCCCATGAGGATACTGATCGCGGGTGTCGGTTTCGCTCGCTGGCCGGTCTGGCATAATCTTGGGGTGGCTTTGTTGGCAGGGGAGTGTCACGGTGAATATTAGTGAACTGCTCACGAACGCCGTCGCGTCGTACCCGTCGAATCCGGCGCTCGTCCGCGGTCGCAGCAGCCTGAACTATCGACAGTTCGACGCTCGCGTCAACCGGCTGGCGAACGCTTTGCGGCGGCTCGGCATCCAACCCCATGACCACGTCGCGATCTTGATGGCCAATCTGCCGCAGATGTTGGAGGCGATGTTTGCCTCCTTCCGGGCTGGATGCGGCGTGGTGCCGATCAACTTCCGTCTCCATCCCCGCGAATACGCGCATGTGATTGACCATTCCGAATCGTCTATTTTGTTCACCAGCCCTCCATTCACCGATCCGGTTCAGCAGATCCGCTCGGAGCTACCAGGTGTGCGCCATTGGGTCACGACCGGCCCAGCGGTGATGGATTTCCAGTCGTACGAGACGCTGCTCGAAAACGAGACAGACAGCTTCGGGGACGTGGACGTAGACCCGGATGACGTGGCCTGGTTGTTTTACACTTCGGGGACAACGGGCGTTCCCAAGGGGGCGATGCTCACGCACGCGAATCTGTGGGGCATGACCCGCCGATTTTACTCCGACATCTGTCCCGAGTTCGGGTTCCGGGAGGTCGTTCTGCACGCCGCGCCCCTGTCGCACGGGAGCGGGCTCTACGCGTTGCCGAACATGGGCCATGCGGCCAGCCACATTTTTCTCGAATCGAGTTCGTTTGACCCCGAAAATGTCCTGCGGGTAATCGAGGCGGAGCGCGTCACGAATCTATTCGCCGCACCCGCTATGATCAAACGACTGGTCGATTGCCCCGCGCTCGAGCACACGGACGTCGGATCGCTCAAGGCGCTGGTCTACGGAGGCGCTCCGATGATGGTCGAAGACTTGCAACAGGCGATGGCCCGGTTCGCGGGGCTGGTCCAAATCTACGGATTGGGTGAGACGCCGATGACGATCACCTATCTCCCTCAACGGGATCACGTGTCGGGGGGAAACGACGCCCAAACCAAGCGGCTCGCTTCGGCCGGCATCCGTCGCACCGATGTCGAGGTGCGCATTGTGGATGGTGCGGACGAATTCCTGCCGACGGGTGCGATGGGTGAAATTGTCACCCGGTCAGACGTGATGACCAAGGGGTATTGGCGTGACCCACAGGCCACCGGCGAAGTGCTCCGCGGAGGCTGGCTGCANACCGGGGATCTGGGGTATTTCGACGAGGACGGTTACCTGTTCTTGATGGACCGTTCCAAAGACATGATTATCAGTGGAGGTGAGAACATCTACCCGCGTGAGGTCGAAGAGGTGCTTGCCCAACACCCGGCGGTGCGTGAAGTGGCGGTGATCGGTACACCCGACCCACAGTGGGGGGAGGCGGTGGTGGCGGTCGTTGCCCTGGTGGGCGGAGAAAACGTCTCCGAGCGCGACCTGATCGAGTTCTGCCGCACCCGTATCGCCAGTTACAAGAAGCCGCGGTCGATCGACTTTGTCGCGGAGCTCCCGAAGAACAATTACGGCAAAATTCTCAAGCGCGCCCTCCGNGAGCCGTACTGGCGCGATCAGACGCGCAATATCTAGTCNCCGGGCGACAGGCGTTGCGCTCGGTGTTGGACCGCCGCCGCGGCCTTCAGCCCAGAGGGCACGGTATCGGTAGCCCCTCTCGCGCCACGCGGTGCTCGACGTCCGCGGTTGACCCAGCTCGACCCCTTCGCCGACCGCTCCGTGGGCCGGTAGTCCGCGTTCTCGCGGGCATCCTAGATGTCCATCACTGCAGCCACGTCTCGGCGGATTCGCGGTTCACGGGAGACGAGGGAAATGCCCAAGAATGTCAGGAGCGACGCCAGCAGGGCGACGGTCCCGGGCGAGACGCCGTACGGAATACGCCGGTCCGTTAATTGAAGCCCAAAGGCGACTCCGTTGATCAACAGGCTGACGATGATCGACGCCGCGGCCGCGGTCGGCGTGGCGCGTTTCCAATTCAGACCGATCGCGATCGCGGGAGCCAGCGCGGCCGAGAAAACCCCCCAACCGTATGCGCCGAGGATGCCTACCAAATCGGGTGAGACCATCGCGCACCCGGCCGCGAAAATGGCCAGCAAAACGGTGGCCACCCGGGCCCAGACCAGTTCTCGGTGAAGAGACCGACCGGTGACCGCTTTGGGAATATCATGGACGATGGCCGCGGCTCCGATGTTCAGGAATCCGTCGGCGGTCGACATGACGGCGGCGAACAGACCCGCGAAGGCGAGACCGGCGAGAACCGGATGCGCATAGTGGTTGAGAAAGGTAAACGCGGCATCATCCGCTCGAGCAAGGTCGTCGTGGTGCCCGCTGAGTACCAACGTACGCATCGCCAGGCCGATGCTGATCCAGAGCAGCGCCGTCATGCTAAAGCCGATCAGTGTAATCGGCAGCGAGGAGCGCGCATCGGCAACGCGGCGACTCATCATCAGCTTGGTGACCAAATGCGGTTGCCCCGAAAGGCCTACGGAGAAGATCAAGAACCAAGACAGGCACCCCACCATCCCGATGGTCCCCCAGGGACTGGCAGCCTCTGCATTATCTGCCGCGATCACGCGTGACATTTCAGCCAGCCCGCCATCGACTTTGCCGAGTGCCGCGACAAATACCAGTGCCGCGACCACCACCATCACGATGCCCTGGAACAGGTCGGTGTACACCGAAGCGATGATGCCGCCGGTCACGCAGTAAAAGACGAGGACCGCCGAAGAGACGAGCACACACACCAGCAGGGATTCGTGTCCCCATATTCCATTGGCGGCGAAGATCTCCTGCAGGACCAGAGCCATCGCCTTGATTTGCGTGGCCAGGTAGGGGATGACTCCCGCCAGGATCGCCACGGCCACCAGAAATCGGACGCCCGTGCTGCCGTAACGGGCCGCCGCGACATCCGGCAGCGAGATGCACTGGTAGAGCTCGCCCAGCAAGCGGACGCGTTTGGCCAATAGGTAATAGGCCAGGCAAAAACCGATCGGAGCGGTAATGATCATCCAGAAGGAACTCATCCCCATGCGGTAGATCAATCCTGGGCCACCGACGAAGCCAAAGCCGCTCATCGTGCTCGAGAACATCGCCACCCCAGTCACGATGACACCCAGGTTCCTGCCCGCCATAAAGAAGTCGTGCGTGCTCTTGGTGGATCGCAGCGCCCACAGGCCGATGACCATGCAGAGCAGCATGTAGGCGCCAACGCAGACCAGGATGATCGCGTTTCTATCCATCGCGGTCTCCCCGCTCGCGCGACGAACGATCGGTCAAGGCGGCAAACCGGCGAGCGTCATCGTCGGTGTAAACCCAGTCGCGGAAATGGACGACGTATAGAATCACAAAAATCATCGGCAGTCCCCACATTCCGTAGACCATCAGGGCTGTCGGAAGGGGAAAAGCGAGGACCCGCGGCGGGCTGGCCCCCCAGCGAAAATACGTACCGACCACCGCGGCAAACAGCACCAGGTAGCACACGCCGGACCATACGAGCGGCCAGAGACGCGCCCGATCGCGACGGATGCCCAGGCACAACCCGGTGACCAACAACGCGATCTGCAGTCCACCGTAGAGCCCGCCGACCAGGTGGAGGTCGGTGTGCCGCTCGGGCCCGCCCCCTTGGTTCATCTCTGCATGTCTTGGATGCGGAACGCCGTGACCGGCGGGCGGTTCTCCCCGGACCAGGCAGAACAGGAGCGCCGCCGCGATCAGCGACGTGAGCACAAACAGGACCAGCGGGATCTTCGACATGCGGGCTACGGGTGATATCGGGGAGCCGTGTTGCGAGCGGCTAATCAGGCGCCGAATCCGACCCCTACTTTAACAAAAACGGGCGGCACCTCTATTGCGGCGGGGCCCCCCCTAGGGGATCGGTCCGCCGAACTGGATTTTGCAGTGCGGTGCGCCTTGCTCGGCAGGCGGGGCGGTTGCTTTCTGTCGCCGATTCGGATTCACTATCCTCCCATCACACAAATGGGGGAGGCAACGAGTATGTTCCGATGCACCGCAATCGCCCACGTCGTGCTTGGTCTGGTGTTCACCCTAAAGGCCTCGGCGCTCGACCCGGACGCGATCCAACACGGCCACGCCGATTCGTCGGGGGTCAAGATCCACTATGTGCATGCGGGTGCCGGGCCGCTGCTGATCATGGTCCATGGATTTCCGGACTACTGGTATAGCTGGCGGGACCAGATTCCGGAACTCGCCAAGACATTTCACGTCGTGGCGATCGACCAGCGGGGCTACAACAAGAGTGGCCAACCGGCTGGGGTGGAACAGTACCGGATGGAAAAACTGGTGGGGGATGTGGCCGCGGTGATCGGTCACCTGGGCTCGCAAAAGGCGACCATCGTGGGTCACGACTGGGGCGGAATGGTGGCCTGGAGTTTCGCTATGAGCCACCCCGATCGCACCGAGCGTTTGGTGATTCTCAACCTTCCGCACCCCCGCGGGTTGCTGCGGGAATTGCGGGAAAATCCCCAACAGGTGAAGAACAGCCAGTACGCGCGCAATTTTCAGCAACCGGGGGCCGCCAAGTTTCTTTCGGCCGACGGGATTGCCGCTTGGGTGAAGGAACCGGAGGCGCGCGCGGCGTACGTCGAGGCCTTTCAGCGCAGTTCTTTCGAGAGCATGCTGAATTATTACAAGGCCAACTATCCGCGTGCCCCGTATCAGGAGACGGCCGCCGTACGGCGGCGCATCACCTGTCCGACTTTGGTGATCCACGGACTGGCGGATTCGGCGCTGCTGGACGGTGCACTCAGCGGGACATGGCGCTGGATTGATAACGAGTTGACGTTGGTGACGATTCCCGGCGCTGGGCACTTCGTCCACCGCGACAAACCGCAACAGGTGACCAAGGCCATCGTCGGCTGGCTCAAGACGCACTGAGACGTCGCGCGTCGCCGGCAATCGACCGCATTCGCAACTCACAGGCCGGGGGGTGGATTGCGCAGAATCCCCGTGACGATCTCGCCGGGCTGGCCATCCGTCAGGCTGGTCGAACCGCTGGGGCGCGCGTACGTGACCTGTTGTGGTGCGAGACCGAACAGATGAAAGAGCGTGGCGTGGTAATCATAGTGGTTTACCACGTCGGTCACTGCCCGGTGGCCGACTTCGTCGGTTTCACCGTGAACCAATCCGCGTTTCACGCCACCACCGGCTAACCACATGCTGAATCCGCGCCCGTTGTGATCGCGGCCGATGTTCTGTTCATTCTGAATCACCGGGAGTCGACCGATCTCACCTCCCCAGTGGACCAGCGTCGTGTCGAGTAACCCGATCCGCTTTAAATCACGCACCAGGGCGGCGGCCGGCTTGTCGGTGCGGCGACAGACTTTCGGCAACGCGCCAACGATTCCCCCGTGGTGATCCCAGTGCTGGTCACCCGTCATCACCTGCACGAACCGCACACCCCGTTCGACCAAGCGGCGGGCGATCAGGCACCGCTTGCCAAAGTCTTGCGTGACGGGGTCGTCGATTCCATACAAGCGGTGGGTCGCCGCGGTCTCGCGGGAAAGGTCGAGCGCCTCGCGGGCGGCGACCTGCATGCCCGCGGCCAATTGGTAGGTCTGCATGCGCGCCGTCAGTTCCTGCTCGCCCGGATGCTGCTCAAGGTAGTCCTGGTTGAGCTGGCTCAGGTAGGTCAGAATACGACGCTGGGCCGCGCCCCGCAGTTCCACCGGTGGCTGTAGATTGGCGATCCGCGGTTCCGCAGCGCGCACCACGGTTCCTCCGCACCCCGGTGGGAGCCACGTATGTTGCCAATTCTCTGCNCCCAAGACGGGNAGCCCCGTCGGATCGCGGAGCACCAGGTAGGCCGGCATATTTTGATTCACCGAGCCCAACCCGTAGACCAGCCAAGAGCCGAGCGAGGGGCGGCCCCGTTTGGAACGCCCCGTGTTCATGGCGCTGATCCCCGTCTCATGCCCGCTGATCCCGGTGTGCATTGAACGGATCAGACAGATGTCATCCGCCACCTGTCCCAGCGCGGGGAGTAGTTCGCTCAGTTCCATCCCGCATTCGCCGTGTCGGGAAAATTTCCAGGGACCGGCAAAAAGTTTCGTGCTGGCTTGGCCGACGTTGTCGTAGTGGATGTCGCCGGTGTAGCTCTGCAAATGGTGCCGCACCAGTTCCGGTTTGGGGTCACACAGGTCCATGTGACTGGGACCACCCTGCATGAACAGGGAGATCATGGCGGTCGCTTGTGGGGTATGCGCCGGCGACCGCGGTTTGAGGTCAAACGGCCTGCGCTGCAGATCTGGCTTGACCGGTGCGGCGCGCAACGCGTCCCGGTCGCTCAGCCAAGCCAGCGCCAGACCGCCGAGTCCGAACGCCTGTTGACCCAAGAAATGCCGCCTAGTCGACGTAGAGGAATGCATTGGAGCTCACCAGGGCATGACAGAAATGGGAGAGGGCCGTCAGCGCAGCGTCCGCAGGCTGGGGAGAAGCCGCGTCCACTGCCGCCTGTTCGTCTTCCAGAAAATTGGCTGCGGCGCGCTGTTCCGCGTCGCTCGGAGGGCGACCATAGACCAGCCACCAAGCCAGAGCGACACGGGCCGCCGGATGTTGCCCCGCTTCCTCGCGGACGCGTTGGGCCAGTCGCTCGACATGCCGCAGAACGAACGGGTCGTTCATCATCATCAACGACTGGGGGGCCGTAGTGGATGATGTCCGCAGTTCGCAGTTAGGTTTCATTGTGGGCGGATCGAAAGGGGTCAACACGCCCAGCGGCATCGATCTTCTGACTTGGATGTAGATCGTGCGGCGGTACATTTCGGAACCGAGCGAGGGGATGTTCTGCAACAACCGCCCACTTGGATCGTAACGATTGGCGCTGACGATAATTTGCTGTCCGACCGAGTCCAGACTGACGGGGACCGGTGGGCCGAACATCTTGTCCGACAGACACCCGCCCAGATGAAGCAGCGAGTCGCGAAGCGTTTCGGCTTCCAGTCGCCGAACGGGCATCCGACCCAACAGCCGGTTGTCGGGGTCGACCTCGTTTAATGCGGCCCGGCGCATGGAAGCTTGTCGATAGGCGGTCGACGTGAGAATCAGTCGGTGTACGTGTTTGAGGCTCCAGCCGTGTTGCATAAACTCGTCCGCGAGCCAATCGAGTAACTCGGGATGGGAGGGACCGGCTCCCATGAGGCCGAAGTTGCCTGGCGTGGTGACGAGTCCCTGCCCAAAATGATGCATCCAGAAACGATTGACCAGCACCCTCGCCAGCAGCGGGTGGCGTCCGCTCGTCAGGTGGCGGGCGTAGGCTAACCGGCGGCCCGTAGTGGGAAGTTGCGGGTCGTTGGCGGCGATCGAAAAGCCATCCGGGGTCAACACACTCAGTTCCCCAGGGAGGATCACGCCGCGGGGTTGGCGGAAATCACCACGAGAAAACAACCGGGTCAACGGCACCTGGCCGGGAATTTCATTCAGGCACATGACGTTGTCGGCCGCCGGTCGCCGGTTACGGATGGCCGCCATTTGATCGTCCCACTTTTTGCGGATGTCGGCGGCGATCTGGGGCTCGAACTGCTGAATCGTGCCACGGCTGATACTGAGGAAGGGGTGGTCTTCGATCAATTGCCGCTGCTGGGCGTCGCGTTGCGCGGCGGGAGTCTCACGAGCCCGCTGCGCTGCCGTTTGGATCTCGGTCGGCAGCTTCGCCAAGCGGGTGGTGAAGGCCTGCATCACGGCGTCGTCCAACTCGTTGTTTTTGGAAGCCGTGAGAGCGTCCAGTTGTTTGTCGATCGCCACCGATCGTTGGCGCAGCGCCGGGGACCACTGTGACACCAGGCGGGCCGAGGGGGAGCGCCATTGTTGCGGGTTGTAGGCCGGTTCGAACANCGCCCGCAGACGATAGTAGTCGGCGTGCGTGATCGGGTCGTAGCGATGCGGGTGGCACTGGGCGCAACCAACGCTCAGACCCAGCAGCGAGGTCGAAACGACTTTCATGACCTCGCCGATCACCTGCTGGCGGGCCAGCTTCTGGTCGGCGTTCGAACCGCCCGTACCATCGGGTGCCATTCGGAGGAAGCCGGTGGCGATCAGCTGGTCAGCCTGTTGCGGCGAGAGGTCTCGGTAAGGCGGCACGAGCAGTTCGTCGCCGGCCAGTTGTTCGACGACGAACTCGTCCCACGGCTTGTCAGCATTCAACGCCCGGATCGTGTAGTCACGGTACTTGTAGGCCCACACCCGGGGCGGGTCGCGGTCGGTAACTCCATCGCTGTCCGCGTAACCAACAACGTCCAGCCAATGCCGCCCCCACCGTTCACCATAAGCGGGCGAGGCCAGTACGCGGTCCACCACCCGGTGGTAGACATCGGGCGCCGGGTGGGCGTTAAACGGTTCGACGTCGCCCGGTTCCGGCGGCAGACCGCGGAGGCCGAACGACAACCTGCGCAGCAGTGTGGACCGATCGGCCGCCGGCCCGAAACCCAGGCCCTCGGATTCCAGCCGCGCTAGCAGAAATGCGTCGATCGGTGAACGGAGGCCGGGCCGCTGTTCGACGCCCGGTAGCTGCGGACGTCGGATCGGTCGGAACGCCCAGTGCTGGCGTTCCTCTTGCGAAANGGCNTCGCCGCTCGACAACGTCTGCGGTTCTGGTCGNACNGTCAGTGCGCCCCCGTCGATCCAGCGACCGAGGACGTCCAGTTCACGGGCCGAGATGCGTTTTGAGCCAGGCGGCATCTCCCCCGACACAACCCGTTGATAGAGCAAACTCGTGGCCCGNTGGCCGGGCACCACGGCCGGACCCGATTCGCCACCTCGGGTGAGGAAGCGAACCAAACGGGCATCCAATCCCCCTTTGACGCTCGGCTCTTCACCGTGGCATTGCCAGCAGTGCGCTTTGAGGATGGCGCGTACCTCGGTTTCGAATCGAGGGGGCCCGGGTTCCACGGCCGGTACGGCGGATCCCCTACTCACCAACAGAGCGATGCATAACAGGAACACGTGCTTCATCAGGGTGGGCCAGATACGCGGAGTGGAGCCTGCGACTCGCATCATAGACAGGCCGTCGAATTCGATCAATCGCGTGTGCCCCGGTGTCAGCGGGCCGCCCCCGGCGAGTTCCATTCCGGAGACTAACGTCCGCTGGACTCAGTGATTAAACCGGAACTCGCTACTGGCGCACAACGCCCAGATGATCTGCCGCAAACCGCCTCTGCGATCCTCTCGATCTGCGAGATAGTCCTCCATCCAGGAGACTTCCTCGATTTCCGCCGGGCGCCCGAGAACACTCAAAACGGCTTTTTCAATTTGACGGCGAGGTTCTTGCAGTCCCATCAGCTGGGAGACCAGGTCGGCCCCAATCGCCCCCAACTGTTGGGGATCGTTGCTCACCGCGAGTGCTTCGCTGACGTTGAACTGCATGCCGTTGTAGGGCTGATCGAAGACGCCAGCGAACGTCTCCCCCGCCTTTCGAGCGAGTTCCCGAATACGGCCCGGCAGCGGTTCCGGCGGGATCTCCCCCAGCGGTGGGGCGCCGCGCCCCACAAACAGCAACGAGATGCCCATCTGCGAGGGGGTCAACGGCCGCAGTCTGGCCACCGCGAACAGCTCCGCGGGCGGAGCCGGTCCAACCCAACGCGTGGTCCGCCTGTAGGCCCGGCTGGCGACGATTCCGGATGTCAAACGGCGCAGATCGAAACCGTGAGCAATGAAGTCGCGGGCCAACCAGGCGAGTAACTCTGGGTGGCTTCCCCGATTGTCGGAGTGCATCTGATCGACACGCATTACCAGACCGTATCCAAAGAAACGGTACCACATGCGATTCACCATGGCCCGCGCAAAGAGCGGGCGATTGGCCCCGCTGAGGGCGATCGCGGCCATTTGGGCGCGCAGGGGATAGTCCGCGTCCGGGGGGATTTCGGGTACCGCTTGGGGATCCTTCCGTTTGGCCGCCACGTACTTTTTGCGCAGCGCGTCGATACGCCGTTGCTCCTCCTCGATTGCCTTGGACAGGTCGGGAACATCGGGTGGCGGCGGCGCGACGCGATCTCCCGTCAAGAACATCACCGCCGCTTGCCGGTCTTCTTCACCCACCGGCGTGTACTTCAATGTCCTTGAAAAGCGTCGCTCTAGCAGGCGTCCTTCAAATTCGTAACTGCGTGCGAAGAACGACTTCATCCCGAAGAAATAATCCTGTGTCAACGTGTCCTGATAAGGGTGTGTGTGGCATTGGGCACAGCTGATGTTGATCCCGAAATAGATCGAGCTGACGTCACGGGTCAAGAGATCGTGGTCCCGCAACCGCCCCAGCACAAACCGTTCTGGCCTGTCGGCCGCGGGCACGGCGCCCAACAATTCCCGGAACATCTGATCCCAGGGGCGATTCTCAGCGACGGCCGCGAACGTGTAGTCGGAAAGATCGGGCCCCGTACCCCCCACACCGCGTAACAGCGTATTCAACTCCGCGGCCGCGTGGTGGTTGTACCAGTGCGACGCGATCAGTTCATCGGCGCACCGCGTGGGGCGGCCGCTGCGCAGATCATCGACAAACCGCTCGACCTCGTCGAGCGTCGGAATCCGCCCTGCGAGATCGAGGGTCAATCGGCGGGCCAGCGTATAGGGGTCGGCCGCCGGAGCCGCGGTGACGCCCCGAGCGGCCAACGTTTCCCCGATGTACCGGTCAATCGCAGCGGTGGGCGTCAGCGTGTCCGGCAGCAGATCATCTCCCCGCAGCACGGCCGCATCAGAGACTGGCAGTGCCGTGATGAGCAAGGCCATGGAGGCCACGACGGGTAACGGACCGATGTCGGCTGCGCGGTTCACACGGTGCACAGGAGACTCCCGATGTTGACGACGCTCGGCTTGGTGCGAGACGGTGGGTGGCCGTTAGGGCTCTGTGGAGGGTGCGGGAGGCCGTTCTTGTGGTTCCACGACCCACTGTACGACACACCCCTTCTTGTTTTGGCGTCCGACCGTCACGAGTCGGTCGGATCGGGCGCTCAGTCGCATATCAAACACCAGCAGGGGAGAGGCAGCCGCGGTGAGTAATTCCCGCTGCGCCACCGAGAAGAACGCCACTTTTTGCTGGGCTCCGGCCCCTGCCGCGGCGACCAACCAGTCCCCCTGGCGATGGTAGGCGAGTCGTTCGTAAAAAAAATTGCCGCCCTCGGTGAATTCGGCGACCCGTGTTCCAGACTTCCAGTCGTAGACGTGAACCAGCGACTTACTCCCCGCAATTTGAGACGTATCGCCGGCCTGGTTACCACCGGCCGCGATGTGTTTGCCGTCGGGCGAGAAAACGACGGTGCGGATCCCACCGTAACCGTGACCGTTGGTATCGTGCGTGAAGAAGTTCGGGCCGTGCATTTCCGCGAGACATTGGCCCGACTCGACGTCCCACACGAACACGAATCCCAATTGGTCGGCGGTTGCCAGCAGTTGCCCGTCAGGAGAGAAGGCACAGGCATAGAGTTTCGAGGGAAGATCATACGGCGTGTGCAAAGCGTGCCTGCGCAGTTCGTGGACCAACCGCCCGGTTGGAGCTTCCCACACGCGGGCGATCATGTCGTCGCAAACCGTCGCCGCCCGGGTACCGTCTACGGAAATCGCCAGTTGGCGANTCCATTTGGCATGCGTCCGCCGCCGCACCGTTGCACGCGTCTGCAAATCCCACCAGACCATGTCGTGATCAGACCCGACCGAAATCAACTCCCCGCCGGCTAGGCCCAATCCCGAGACGTGTGTCAGGTGCGCCAGCCACGAGTCCGGTTCTGTCTCTCCAGCGGCGAGATCGATGTGGTAGATCTGCCCCACGGTGCCGCCAACAAACAGCCGGTTCGCGGGCTCCTGCCAGGCCACACTGAGCGCATCGGTAGGTAACGCGTATTCGCGGACGGAGCGGAGTTGGGGTGGTGTGGTATTCGACATCGGACAGTTGCGCGGGGGAGCCGAGCTGTGACCGCGGAGGTGTGTGTGGACGGGTTCGAGGTCCCCGGGCGGTTTGAACCGCGTTAGGCCAAGAGCGCGTCGATCGGATCGGTGTCGTACACCGTTAACGGCACGGGCCGACCATCCAGCGCCGTATTTTCTTTCTGATGATCGATTCCCAGGGCCTTGAACACGGTCGCGAAGAACGGTTGCAGCAACACTTCGTCCTCGACAATTTCGTTACCATCGGCGTCGGTCTTCCCATAGATCACGCCCGGCTTGATACCACACCCCGACAAGGTGACGCTCATCCGCGGGAAATGGTCACGACCCTGCATATCATTGACTCGCGGGGTCCGACCCATTTCGGAAAAAGTCATCACCAGCGTGTGTTCCAACAGACCTCGCTCCTGCAGGTCGTCGAGCAAGGCCGCTAACACGTGATCCAGTTCGGGCACCATTTCGTGATGGAATTCGAAGTTCTGGCCGTGAAAATCCCACCAGCCACGATTGACGCGCACAAACGGGACGCCCGCCTCGATCAAACGGCGGGCCACGAGCGTCTGTTGCGCAAACGGTGTCGGACCATACCGATCTCGGATGCGCTGAGGTTCGTCGTCCAACCGGAAAAGCTTCGCGGAATCCATCAGTCCGGCCACGCGCCCGTACGCCGAGTCGTAGCTGGCCAGGGTGGTGCTCCGCTCGCGACCGTGCCGGAAGCGGCGGCTGAGTCGATCACGCAGAGCGCCCCGAGCGGCGTGATCTTTGCGAGTCAATAGCTGGGGCCGTACGGTGTCGGGCGGCGCTAGGCGCAACTGCGAGTCGTCAATCGTAAAGGGTTTCTTGGCCTCGATACGGCCCGGTTTGATATTGACCGGATTCCACTTTGAACCGAGGAAACCAGCCGACGTGTAGTAGCTCTGTCCCAAGTAGTTGGAGAACATGACATGGTGGGGCAATGCGCTGTGGGGATCGGCCAACTCGCTTGCCAACATGCACCCCAGACTGGGGTGTTGCACAACGCCCTGCTTGGGTCGCCCCCCGTAGAGTACCGCGTCCTGGTGATCGCCATTCTTGGTCTCNACCGAGCGGATCACCGCGGTGTGTTGGTGAATCCGCTTTGCCATCTGCGGCATCAGTTCACACATTCGGTAGCCGGGCACGCTGGTTGGGATGGAGATGAAGGGTCCCCCGGTCGGCCGACCCGTCTTCGGATCCCAGGTTTCGAACTGACTGGCGCCGCCGTTGAGGAAGATCATCAACACGCGCTTTTGTTGTCGTTTGAGCTCATCGGCCACGCCGCGAGTTGTCAGCCACCCCAGACTCGTGGCGCCACCCACGGCCGCCGCAGTGAAGAAGGACCGGCGTCCGAGAGCGTGTTGGTGCACGGGGCAGCGGCCGCTGCGGATGAGGTCCGCCATGGGAGCATCTCGGATGAAAGAGAGTGGCAACAGTCTCGTTCCAGTATACCGACTCGTAAAACGACTGCCGAGGTCACCGCGAGGCGTGCCGGCCTGCACAGCGGGACACCGGGTGCTACCCGTCTCCGATGGGCCGGTGTCTCGCATCCGGTGGGTTGTGGTGCCGCTGTATTCCACACCGCTCTCGCGAGAGATTGGGGGCGGGCCCCGCCGGCTGCAACGGGCACGCGGCGTTGCGGCGCGGTGGACTTTCCTGTTGAGAAACTCTAAGATTTCGGCAACTGCGGGTCCGCAGCGGCCGTCGCCGGATGGTGGTCGCGCTCGCACTACGCGTTTTGCAGGCGCGGTCTTGCGGAGGTGTGCCCGGCGTCGCGGCTGCTGCCCTGGGTGTGTGCGGCCCGCCGAGATCGGACTGGGGCCGCCAGGCGCGGTAGCTCCGACACGCTGTGCTCCCGACGGTCGTGAGGCGGTTTGCCGGTTGCTCGCTCAACATCACCGGAGCGTCCCTATGCGGGTACTAGTTGGCTGGGACAACGAGTCGGAAGCCGAGACGATCTCGCTCTGTCTGAATATCGGGGACACGGAGACCATCGTCGCCACAGAGCCCGCGGAATTCAGCGCGGCCAGCGTCCGCCCAGATCTGGACGCCGTCGTCCTGGCTCTCAGTTTCCCAACTCCGGACGGTTCCTTTGCACTGTTTGAAACGATCCGTAAGCGGCATCCCAACATCCCGATTATCGGCGCCTGCCATCAGGGTCAGATTCCTGAGCTGTCGCGATTCCTCAATCGCGGTTTGCACTCCCATATCACACGCGATCCAAACGGGGAATTCATCTTCGTGCTTCTCACCGTGATCGAGGTGGCATGCGCGGCGGCTGAAGCGGCCCGCACCCGTGAACTCAACATNCGGCTCCAAGAGGAGATNGAATCGGTCCGAAAACTCCAGGAAACNGTGATTCCGAAGGACATCACGGTTCCGGACAACTATGCGGTCGCGGCGCGTTACGAACCGTCGCAGATCCGGGTGTTCGGTGGCCAAGCGGTGGTGCTTGCCGGAGGAGACTATTACGACGTGGTCGAAATCGACGAGCACACGCAGGCGATCATCGTCGGCGATGCCTCGGGGCATGGAATGAAGGCCTGTATGTCGATAATGACGATGCACACGCTGATTCAGATGATCCGCGAAGAGCGGTTCAACAATACGTCAGAATATGTCGTGCAAGTCAACCAACGCCTCTGCGGCAACGAGCTGATTGTGGAAGAGGGGGGATTCATCACGCTCCTGTATGGCACGCTCAACACCACCACCCATACGCTCCAGTGGACATCCGCGGGGCATCCGATGCCGCTGATCCACTCGCTGGAAACAAACGACGTGACCGTGGGCGCCGACGACGACGATGCGGGTCCGCCGTTGGGGATTACGGACGTGATTCCTTTCAACACCTGCTCGGCCGTGATTCCACCCCGTTCGAGGGTGTTGTTCTACACCGATGGGTTGGCCGAGGCGATGCCTGNCGACGAGGACGACAGTGACGAATTTGGGATCGATGGCATCATTTCGATCCTCAAAGCGTCGTCCCAACTTTCCATTCAGGAGACACTCGACTCGCTTTTTGACGCGTCGCACGCACACACCCGCGGCGCCGGGCGTCATGACGATACTTCGGTCGTGTTGCTTCAGCGCAACGAGTGAGGTTCAAACAGGCTGCATCCAGCGTGTTTGCGAACGACCCCGGGTCTGACCGACTACCCGGCTAGCGGCCGTCCGCTGCCGGCTTGTTGTACACGACGGGCACCTCGACATGGAGCACCGCGGCGAGCGACTCGCCNGCGCCAGGCGCCGTCCCGCGGAAGGCCAGTTGGTTGTCTCCAACGCGGTACTGCGAGGGGTCGGGCCGGTACACCAACCACCCCTCCTCCTGCCCCCCTTTGGTCGCCTCCAAGAGGTGACGGTTGAGCCGCACCTCGATGCTTTGGGCGGCCTTGGGATCGCTCAGATGGACCCGCAAATCCGCGCTGCGCAGTGTCTGTCGACGGTGGGCCGTCACCAGGTCGTCCCCGATCGGAAGTGTGCAGCGGACCGATCTTCCATCCGCGGGAATGCTCAGGGGGAGCGCCTGCGCTTGTTCGATGCCTTGGACGAGATCCCCTTCTAGAATCCGCACCGGATCGATGACGAACAGTTTGTCTTTAGCCGCCAACGTCTGCGGCGAACCAATGTCCTGGAACCGGGGTTCGGGTCCCATCGGGAACTGGTTGAAGGCGACGATCCCATCCACCCCGGCCTGCCACATGTTCGCAGCCGCTCCCCGCCAGGCCTCGAGCGTACTGTAACGGTTCTCCGGACCGCGCATTCCCGAAGCGCTGATCGTCCCATAGACCGGAATTCCGGCACGATGAGCGAGGTCCGCCAGTTCTCCGAGCGGTTCGGTGAACGGGACGTAACCGCCACCAACGGTGAGCACATCAACCAGCCCCTCGTCGATCCAACCCGCGATGTCAATCCCAACATGGCGACAACACCCGATGGTTGCCGGCACCCGGACCATCGTCAGGATGGGTTTTCCCCGTGCGCTTCCCGCCGCCATGTGAATGGCGCGCAAGCCCCGTTGGAAACGGGTCAGGATCGCGGTCTGCGCGAGCGTCGCCGGCCGGTAGTCGAGATTGGGGCGAAAGAACATCGGTGAGCGAAAATAATCTGTGTCGACCCCGTCCACGTCGTAGCGACCACATATCTCGCGTTGAATGTTCCACAAGTGGACCAGCACCTGGGGCTTTTCGAAATCGAGCGCAGACCACCAATGGCGAGGCGAATTGNCCCCACCCGCCTGTGCCGCGTCTTCGGGGGTATTGAGCCAATAGTCCGGGTGTTCGCGAAACCACGTTGATCGCTCCACTTCGAGGAACTGGTTGTGGATGTCGTTGATGCGATGCGAGTAGACGACTTCGAAATCGTGCTGCCGGCAAAAATCGACCGTCAGTTGTACGGGGTCGGTGTCGAGCTTTTCGAGTNCGCGCAGGTTCTTTCCGAACAGGGCCCATTCGCCGCCGATCCGATACCGCTCCGCGACATCGGCGTACGACTCGGCGACCGACGTCGGATGGTTCAGAACGTGTGTCGCGCCCGAACAGATAAACACGCTGTCCACTTGGGTTCCGGGGAGGGGGCGCATACGGCTCTGTGGGCCATTCAGAAAACGCTCGGGCGTCTCCACACCCGCCTGCATAATCGGCCCGCAGCCATCGTCGTTGTAGATCAGACGCCGGCGCCGGTTCCGCGCGGTGGCGCGCTGGCGCGCCAGCCCCGCCGGCTCCGGTTCGAGGGAGGCTTCGGTCGCGGCGGTGGGCGTCGGGGTCGCCAGGTTAAAAAGCGCGGCGCCGACGGGAACCGCAGCCGCGGATGTCAGAAAGGAGCGTCGGTCACTCTTGGGCTGGTCGGCCATACTCTTTACGTGTCCGGGTGCGGGTCAGCGCGTGGGGGGCGGACGAATCGCTCGGTTTGGGCCAGACCCCGACGCAGCGACGGGACCCCGGCGCGCGCCGCATCAAGCTCCACCGGAGGGTGGGGTGCGTACGCCCCTGTTGGCGCCGCGGTTGCCACCCTACCCGAAGCGGGCTCGCTCTTCCACCGCGCAGGTTGCAGCGGGGCGCACGACGCGGCGGGTACCGGTGGTGACGTGGCCCGCAAGCGCAGGTCGACGCTTCGCTAAGGCCCGCCTGGCGCCGTGAGCGGAGGACGTTCACAGGGAACCGGGTCACTGCGTTTCCCCCCGCGGTGGGAGGCGGTTAAACCATATCTTTCAGTGCCTTGAGCGGCTGGATCTTGACCACATTACGGGCCGGTTTGGCTTTGAACATGGTCTCTTCTTTGGTGAACGGATTGATCCCCTTGCGTGCCTTCGTAGCCGGCTTGCGCACCACTTTGACTTTCATCAAACCGGGAACGTTAAAGACACCGGGTCCCCGTTTGCCGAGATTGCTGCCGATCAGCGCCCCGAGTTCCTCGAGTACGCCGCCGATCTCCTTCTTGGTCAGGCCCGTGCTCTCCGCCAAAGAGCTGAGAATGTCGGTCTTGGTCATCGGTTTGTTAGCGGCTGCCTTTTTCGCTGCCATCGAGATTCCTTTCACCTGAAGGGCCGTTGCGGAAAAACGATAAATTATGGAGCGGGTAGCCCGGTGTCAACCGG
This sequence comes from Planctomycetaceae bacterium, assembly GCA_002702965.1. Lineage (GTDB taxonomy): Bacteria > Planctomycetota > Planctomycetia > Pirellulales > Pirellulaceae > UBA9264. The sequence continues at coordinate 13,081 of PADE01000056.1, read as the reverse complement.
ACGGAGGAAGTCTGTGCGGGGCAGGGAACTCCTCCCGCGCCCCAATGGCGGTCCCCCGTGGCGGTTGTCAGAGGATTGCAGGGCACGTTGACAATGGGCAAACGGCGCCACCTTCCAGCTGGCGGGAGGGGCCCGCCCCTGCCACGTCATCGGCCCGTTGCCGCACGGTTCGCGCAGGGGCGGAGAGGGGATCACCGATCCCGCCGGCTGGCCGCAGGCGAGCGGTGCGCCCGATCGTCCTTCAGCGCGCCCCCCCCGGAGGCTGTTGGTGTCGATCGTAATGTTCTCGCTCTCGCGCCCGACCTACATCGACCGCCGAGTCAGGTCACCCGCCGAGTGAATCGTGTTCCCGACGATCGTGACATCGCGGCGCCCGCGGTCAGCCTTGAACAGCCCTCGATTTGGTTCGGTCAACCGAATTCCGGCGCGGACCCGCCCGGCCTGGGCGGCTTGTTCGCTGGTCATCGGATGGTCGTTGATGATCGTATTTTCGGTGATGGCGACGCGCTCGCAAACGAGCTCCAGCGCGATCCCGGCGTTAAGGCAACTCCGGACCGTATTGCCACAAATTAGATTGCCACAAATTAGATTGCCACAAATGACCGAGTCGTCGCACCATTGCAGATCGAGTCCGACGTCGAGGGCGCCGTCGATGATGTTTCCGAACATCACCACACGGCTCCCGCCGGTCCCCCAGATCGCGCCGCCGCCTCCGTTCTGGACGTAGTTGTGGGCGACACCAGATCTTTGCAGTCCTTGCGTTCGCACTTCCAATGCCCCCACTGTATCCCGTGGAGCCGCGCATTGACGATCCGATTCCCGGTCACGCGGGCGCAATGCGAAAAGACCAAGCTGACCGCCAGCCCGACGTCGTGAAATTCAGAATCCCGGACCGCCAAATCGTGCGCGTGATCGATGTCAATACACGCTCGGTCGCAACCCGCGAAACTCACCGAGTCGAACACCCCGCGCTGGGCGGTTTCACCTAACACAAACAGTCGCTGGTCGACACCGGCCGACTTGGCGCCTCGACCGTCGACATGCAGGTTCTCGATCCGCACCGTGGAGGTACGTCTGAGGCGGGACACGGAGCGGCGCCGGCCCAATCAAATAACGCCCGGGAGGTACATAGGTGTCCTGCTGTCCGGCCGTGTCATCGCGCGTACCGTCTCCCTTCACACCCAACTCTCGAACCGATTCGGCGTCGAGCCGGGTGTCGACCGCGAAGGCGGTTGCGCAAGCCACACGCACACAACAGACGGGTTGCCTGCCGCAAGTCATCTGACGCTCCTTGGTCGTAGCATCTCCAGCTGTCGCGAAGCCCCGGTGGTGGCAGAGCCGGGTGGCCAACGTTGTGGGGCGCGAAGTCGTCCCAGCGGAGCACTGGGAGATTCGCTTTGTAGCCGAGCGTACCGCAGTTTGCTAGATTGGCAAATTCCGCAACGGGGCGACTCGACAGGCGCGTGACAACTCGTTCTACGTTTCACCCTCAGGAGGCCTTCCCGAGTTTCGGTGCGCACAGGGATGCGGCGCTCCTGAATCAGAGGTGATCAGAGGTGAATGGAGAATGCGCGAATCGACGCTGAAGAAACTACGGCTTCTTCCGGTCGGACTGGCGGCGCTACTGACGGTCGGAGTCTCGTGGCTGCTGCTCAGACCTGAGCGGACGGTGCTGGTTTTCGCTACGGGATCCGAAGTCGGCCTCTACCATCGTTTGGCGACCCACATCAAGGAGGTCGTCGAGGACGCCCATCCCGATATTTCGATCGAGTTAAAGACGAGTGCCGGGAGCCAAGATAACCTGGGGCGCATCGACCGCGGCGAAGCGCACTTAGCACTGGCACAGAACGACACCAAGGGAGGGACGTCCGTGCGGAGCGTGGTATCGCTCTATCCTGAAGTCCTCCATTTGCTCTGTCGTTCGAGCGCCAACATTTCGTCGCTAAGTGATTTGTCCGGTCGCCGGATCGGGATCGGCGCTGCAGGCAGCGGTACCGAACAACTTACCTCCAGCCTGCTGCGGTTTGCGGGCGTAGATGTCGATCCGACGCTGACGACGCGGGGCACCTTTAGCGAGTCCCTCAACGACCTGCGCAGCGGCCGGCTCGACGCGGCTTTTGTGCTGACGGGCCTGGGGTCGGCGGTGGTCCGAGAGACGATGCGAGATGAGAGCATCACGCTTGCGCCCATCAGGGTGGCAACCCTCGAGGATTCCGATCCCGACTCTGCGGCGCGGACCTTCACCGAGGGTTTTCGTGTCCACTATCCCTACATCGCTCCGCACGTGGTGCCGTTGATGGCGTATGGTGGTCGACCCTCCAAACCACTCCCTTCGGTTAGCGTCCAGGCGGTGTTCGTCTGCCGACAGAATGTCGGCGCCGAGACGGTTGAGCGAATCACCCGTACACTGTTCGAGCGACGGGCCGTGTTAGCCGACAAAGATCCGGCGTTCACGCATATGACCGAGCAGAACGCACAGACTCCTCTCCAGTTTCCGCTGCATACGGGTGCCGACCACTATTTCCGTCGGACCGAACCGGGTTTCCTGAGCCGCCACGCTGAATTGATGGGTTTCGTGGTCACGGTGCTCCTGTTGGCATGGAGTATTCTGGCTTGGGTTCGTCGTTGGTACATGCAGCATCGGAAAAATCGCGTGGATACGTATTACCGAGCGGTTGCCGATCTTTCGAATCGAGTGAACGACGCGAAGTCCCTAGAGGAGATCGACGCTTTGGAGTCGGAGTTGCGCAGCGTCGGCCGCCGCGCCGGTGCCGAATTGGTACAAGAGACTCTGGCTGCGGATGAGTCCTACGTGATCTACCAGAACATGTTCAGCGCGTGCCTGGCGTTGATTCAACACGCGCGCAGTGAGGCCCCCCAGATCCCAGATACGCCGACCTGAGGTGAGAATTGGGCCACGGCCCCTTCAGGAGATTCGTCGCAGCCGCTCGAGGCCGGGTGCCGAACCCCGCCCTGGGTGGGGAGGTGGCATGTGGCGGATGCAATTTCCGGAGTCGCCGCGATGCGGCAGCCAACGACCGACGGGTGACCGCCGTCACGATCAGTCGATCGTGGGCAAAAACGTCAGGGCGACGCCCGGCTGGACCTGGGATTTCAGATAGGAGGCGCGGCTACGGCCGACACCGGCCGGATCGACCAACAACACGCTGTCCCCTTTGTTGTTCAGCGGCATCGTCGGCTCGGTCATGGTGACGACCAGATCGGAGCCCGTCTCGACCCGCCCTGAAAGCCGAAACACGTTGCCCGCTTTGTCGACCAACTTCCAGCCGTCCAGGTCGACCGCGGTTTGCGTAGTATTCCCGATCGTCGCCTGTTCGTGTCCCTCGTCGCTCCCTTCGGGGTTCGGTAACAGGCCTACGATCGCCACGCCGTTGGGGTGGATCGTCAGCTCCTGTGAGTCGGGCTGCTGCCGGGCGCGCCGCTCCGCCCGCCATTGCCAGGGAGGTGTCGGATCGGTTCCCGCCCAGAGGCCACGCTTGGCCTGCCGAGCTTCCCGTTCGCAGCGAGACAGGGCGTCGTCGTCGGAATACTTCTTGTAATGCCATGCGAATCCCGATCTCACCAGTTCACGACTTAACGATCGGCCATCTGGCAAGTGCACGTCTGCGAGGGTGCGGCCGTAACGGTCCAGGCCACTTGTGCGCAGGATGACCTGGCGGTCGATGGACTGTTGCGAGGTGAACTGCGTCGCCTCGGTTCCGAACGCCTGTTGGCGTTCGGGGCAATCGATTCCCTGCAGACGAATCTTGAGTGACTTGCGGTCTCTCAGGACCTCGAGCGTGTCCCCATCGATGACCCGGACCACCTTCCAGGTCGCCCCATTTTCGGGCCGATCGGGCGACCGCTCGGCGGCAGGTCGGTCCGGGAGTGAGACCGGTTGACACCCCGCCAAGGCGACAACCGCTATCAAGTGCATGCGCAGGCTAGTCATTAGACCTATGGTAACGTCCGCAGGCGCGACGGGCACCGCCCCGTTCGGCGAACGGTCCCTGTCGCGGCGCCGAGCGGGCGCTCGGTTGGCAGCGCGGAGCCGCGGCGGCCGATTGCAGACGCCGGGTTGGAGCGACGTCGAACGGCGGAGCGGGGCCGCCGCTGTTCCTCGATCCCCCGCCGATTAGCGTCGGAACAGCCACTCTCCCAGTAACTCCTCATCGATCAGATTGGGGTCGATTTGTGGCGCCCAACTATCATGTTCCACCCAGGGCGCGCGGACCCGCGTGACCGTAGCGCGGCGAAGCAGCGACCCCTGGGGTGATCCCCCCAGTTCTTGCCAAGCGACCCGCCACTCCGCGACCCACCCGCGGGGCGTGCGGCGATGAAAGCGGTCGACCGCGCGACCCCTTTTCGGAGTCTTCTTCCAAGCCGCTTCAGAGCCCTTCACCAACACCTCAGCGTGACCCTCAAACGGTAGGTCGACACGCACCAGAGCGTCGACCGTGTGGTCCTCTGACAATACCAGCGTAGTGCGATTTCGCCTCCGCTCGCTCGGCCCATAACCATCCAACTCCCCGATTCGCGGTTCGCTGCAGTCAAAACCGAGATAGAGGAACTCGTCGTCCCAAGTTACCAGGCAGCGTGTGTCGACGAGCCGTCGGTCACGGATCAAATACAACAGTGGCTTGAATTCGGCGAGCCGCGCCGCTCCCTTCCAGGCGGGATCCTCGAGGATCCCGTCGAGGGTGGGGGGCTGGGTGCCCGCCGGCAAATGGGGAATCGTGGCACGAGGTCTCTCGAGCCGTGGTGTTCCCCGGCCGGCCGGTTTGAGGGCGGCCAATTCGCGATCTCGCAGCTCCCCCACGGCGCGCAGGCGATCAATCAGATCCGCATCTTCCTCACGTTTTTGCAGCCGCAGTTGTCCGACCTGCCGCCGCACGCGATGGACGCTTTCAACGGCCCACCTAGGCACGCGGGGAGAGCCGAACCAACTGGGCCGCTCCCCGTACACCCACACGTACTCGTCGACCGCATCCATCGCGTGGAACAACCGGTGTTCAAAGAAACGCCTCTTCTCGGCACCGGATAGATAGGTTCCCACCCAGCGGCGATTGGCGTGACTGCCGAAGATATCGTCGAGGTAGATCGGCGCAGAGACCTGAACCTGGCGACGGTAGGTCGCCCGGTTGGAGGGATCAATCAGCGTCAACTTTCGCTGCCTGACGTTGACGTAGGCGTTGGTATAATCGCTCCGAGTAAGCAGACTGAATCCGTATTCGTTGCCATCGATGAACGTCACCTGCGGTGCGGCAGCGTCTAACATTCCATTGATAAACGCGGGATAGAGCGCATAGATTGTCTCTGCCAACCGACTCGGCGGTAGTCGCACTGCCTGATAGAGATTGAACAGACGCACGTTCGGGATCTCCGTCTGAATCGCCCGCATGTACTGGGCGCCCCTGCGGCGAACGACGGCGGCGAATTCGGCAAACGATTTTGTGGTCCGCCGCGGAGGGGGTTTCCGATTCCCCACCAGGTCGTAATTCCACACCGAAGCGTGGTACGGCTCGGGATCGAAGGCCAAGCCGACACAGTGCGCCGCGACGGCCACCCTCGCCAGCACACCGACGTTATGACAGATCGCATCCCAATGCGCGTCGTCGAACCAATCCATCGGTTCGCCGACGCCCTGGTGGGGAAAGTTCTCACCCGCCTTGATGACAAGAAAATTGTCGGTGAAAGTCGTCCAATCGATTTTCGCCAGTTGCTCGGCGGGGGCGGCTAGCTGAGCATCCTCCAGCCGCACTGAGTGAATAAACGCCTGATCGCGAGGTTGTCCCTCATGAAATAACGAGAAGACAATTCCATCGAACGGTTGGCGCTGCATCACGGGCGCCATCTGACGCAGCTGGCGGGCCTCGAGAAACCCCAATTCCCAACCGTAGACAATCAGCTTGCGTCGCGGTGGGGGGAACCCATACCGCTGAACCTCGGTCTGTTCTGCGGCAACCACAGCGGCCGCCAGCAGCAGACCCACGAGCGTTAACCCTCGGATCGCGCGCATNGTTTTGTCCTCCTGCGCTGTCTTGTGCGCTGTCTTGGTGGCGGTTTCTGCTCTCGCTACCCGGGTCCGCCTGTTGACCCGCCCAGCTGCCAGTGTCGTCGACCGGAGCGCTTTTTGACAGACACCGTCGGTCCCCACCGGTCGCTTGCAAAGCGTCCCCAGCCGACCGAGCGGCGGGGCCGGCTGTCGACGTGGAATCGACCGNGAGTGGGATCGTCTCGAAGATGTTACAATCAGCTCCGATGAGTACCCACCTGCTCCCGATCGCCTTGCTGATGGTCGCGCCGACTGCTGCACCGGTGGACCAAAAAGTGCTCATCGGGGGCCACGGTCACGCGATGGTCGATACGCAGTCGCTCCGCGCTCATTTGGGGACCGTTGAAGAAGCGGCTTTTGACGGCGTGATTCTCAATGTAAATCCCGATTGGCAACACCGTGACCCAGGNCTNCGACTGCACCGCAACTGGACCTGGGGCGGTCGCCCGGCGAGGACCGCCGCCGGNTACTCGCTCGCCGTCGCAGATCTGGTCGAGATCGCCGCGCGTGCCACGCGACTGAAACACAACCTGATGCTCTACACGCTGCGCACCGCGAAGGATTTCGATTCTCGGGCGGCGAATATCGACTGGTTGGACGAGGACTGGTCGATCGTTGCAAATAACGCGTTCGTGGCGGGCACAATCTGTCGAAAGGGACACCTGGACGGGATCTGGTTTGACCTTGAGACGGCTGATGGTGGCCCGTTCAATTGGTTTCGGGGACGCAAATCGACGGCCAGTTACGAGCATTACACCCGCACGGTGCGAAGACGGGGCCGCGAGTGGATGGCGGCCGCCTGTCGCGCCAAACCCGACATCGCGGTCATGATCAGTCACGGGTACGGTGACATCCGCGCATTTGGCGGAGATTCGGAGTCGCTGCGCACGAATCCCTACGGCCTGATGCCGGCGTTCATCGACGGTCTGCTGGAGGGCTGCAGCCCAGACGCTACGGTGGTTCACGGCGGTGAAGCGACCTATTCGCACATGACGTATGCGGCGTTCAAACATTACGTCGACGTACAACGGATTCAGACGGCCCGATTGTGCGGGGTACCGGACCGGGCGCGGCGGCACTTTCGTTACGCGACCGCGGTCTGGCCCGACTTTCGTAGCGACCGCGACGGCTTTGACCTGGTTGACCATGCGCGGAACCACTACAGCCCGGAGAAGCTGCGTCACGCGTTGCACAACGCGATGGCGGCCAGCGACCGCTACGTTTGGACCTGGGACATGCAGGTCCACTGGTGGCCGATGGTCAACCACGTCGAACGGACGCCGAGCCCGCCCGAGCACCGCCATGTCTTTCCGGCCAGCTACCAGCGGGCACTCGCCAACGCTCGAGACCCCGCCGACCTCGATTGGACCCCCGGGCTGAACGATCGGCGGACCTATCCCTCGCCCCCCCGCGGCGGGAGACAACTCGAATCGATCGGCTCGGAATACGACGTGATCAGCGAACTCGCCGCCGGTTGGCAATTCGCCCTCGATCCGGACGACACCGACCACTGGGGCGTCGAGTTCACCGAACACGAAACGTTTCCGGGACGCTGGGAACCGATTGCGTTAGGAGACTGGTGGGAGAACCGAGGCCACCCGTACGATGGCTTGGCTTGGTACCGCCGGTCCTTTACGGTCCCCGCCGCAGCCCGAGACAAGCGTATTTACGCGCTCATCGCCGGCGTTAAGGACTCGGCGCAGGTGTTTGTCACGCGTCCATCGCGGCGGGGTACACAGGTCGGAAAAATCACGCGTTTGTCGCCAACCCTCATCGACGTCACCGAGGCCATCGACCCCGGCGCCACGAACGTGCTCGCCATTCGCGTCCAGAATCGAGCGGGTGCCGGAGGACTAGTAGGGCCCGTGTGGATCGTGGCGGGGAAACAGCGCGCCGGAAAGCACGCCTACCTGGTGTTGCGCGGCAGNGATGAGAAAACGTGGGGCCAGTGGGTCAAGAGCCCTCGTTTCCAAGACACGCGGACGTTCCACCTGGGAGACGAGTTTACGGTGGCCGCGCGGCTGCGGGCACCGGCGAGTGGATCTTACCACGCCCGTGTGTGGGCCGGCGGCGATAGCGCCTCCTGGGATCTGGTGCTGACTCCGGGGAGGGTCTCGCTGGGCAGTGAAGCGGTCCCGGTCGATGTCGAGCGGTGGCACGAATACCGTGTCGTCGTCCGCCAGGTGGGCGACGAGATCGAACAACTGCTCTCGATCGACGGCGCCCAGCGCGCCCGTATCGTGGCGCCCCATCGCCAGCGGAAGCCGATCGAGTCACTGATTGGTTTTGGATCGCCCTGGATCACGATTGCCCAATCATCCACCGCACCGCGAACACGGCTCGAAGTCGANTGGTTCCGTTACGCCAATCGCGCGATCCTGCCGAGCGGCGATCGGTCTGTGTTCGAGGCAGCCCCGCGCGTCGAGGGGGTGTGGGACGCGTCCTATGACGGCGACGCCCTCCCCCAGGCGGTGGGATGGAAGTACTGGCCGGAGGGTGACCCCACGTCGATCAGCCGCATCGCGTTCCCCGATCGGTACCTGTTGAGGCCGGAGGTGAGTGGCGCTCTGCAGCGAGCTGCCAAGATCGTCGTCGCCGACTGGTCGCGAGGATTCGTTCCCCGCGACCTGCCCCGATTGGCTGCGCAGGGGGAGCAGGCCCGGTTGAAGTTGCTCCCCGGCGGCGCCCGGTTGACGATCCCCGCGTCGCTGGACGAACCGTACGATTGGCCGGGCGCTACGCTCACGCGGCTGGCGATTACCGATTGGTCGGGGTACGCCGGGCTGGCCATACGGCTCTCCAATCCGGCCGACCACCCGGTCGAAATCGCCGTCAAAGCGATCGATCAGGACCGTGACAGCTGGTACCACTACTTCANCGTGCGGGCGCACGAGACGGCGGTGATCCGCATTCCCATCGATGACCTCAAACAGAAGATCAACCCGGCCCGGATGTTCGCCATTGGGTTTAACTGCCGGAAGGTCACGCGGCAACAGACGTTTCTGTTCTCGCCTGTGTACCTGCTCAAAAGGGCGCCCCCGCCCGGGCGTTAACGGCGCGCCGTCGCAGCGTGCTCGGCCCGCATCCGGGCCGCTCAACCGAGCAATCCGTCGATCGGCTCCGCGTGGTAGATTTGATGGGGGCGGTCGAGTTCGTCCTTCCAGGCGGCCGTGTGGGGAATCCCGAGCGCGTGGTAGATCGTGGCCGCCATGTTCTCCGGCTTTTGCGGAGCGGAGTCGGGGTATCCGCCAATGTCGTCCGAGGAGCCGATGACCGTTCCCCCGCGGACACCTCCACCGGCAAAAAACGCGGTCTGTACCGCGCCCCAGTGGTCGCGCCCGGGTTTGAAAAACACTTTCTCGAGCGTCGAAAGTTTCGGGGTGCGGCCGAACTCACCGGCCATCACAATCAGCGTCGAGTCGAGCAGTCCGCTCTGGTCCAGATCGTCGAGCAGCGCACACAGCGCCCGATCGGTCGGCGGAAAGAGTTTGGTCTTGAGGCGCGAAAACGCGTCGCCGTGGGTGTCCCACGTTTCGTTGTTGCCGAGGTTGACCTGGACCAGCGGGACCCCCGCCGCGGTCAGCCGATAGGCCATCAGAAGCGACCAGCCGAAGCTGTTGGCTCCGTAACGCTCCTGGGTCTTCGGATCCGCGTTGGTGACGTCGAATGCGTTGCGAACCTTGGGATCGGTCAACAACGCGATGGCCGACTCGCGCTGGCGGCCGAACGCCTGGGACTCGGCGCGCTCCGCGAGCCGGCGGCGCTGTCTGTCGAGTTCGGTGAGGAGGGTNCGCCGGGCGTCGAGGCGGCGACGCGTCAGGCCCACCGGTAGCGTCAGGCTGGGCGCCTGAAAGAGACGCGCATCGGGATGCGCGGGAGGGTTGCGGCTCGAATCGGCGATCGAAANCCCGGGGTAAGCTCCCCGCCACAGGGGGTTGCCGTACGGTGAGGCCTCGATGAAGTAGGGGTCCCGGTCGTCCCCCATCTGGCCTCCATAATTGCCCGGAATCGTGCCTCCCCCCCAGTGCACCAGACGTTCGGGAAGAACGATCGCCGGCGGCAAATTGTTCTGCGGGGCCGGGACGGAATAGCCGGCGACCGACATGATCGACGGCCAATCTGTCGGCCGCGGTACCCGGTCCCCTTTAAAGCCGGTCGGCGNCGTCGAACGCCCCGTCAGCATGTAGTAATGGCCCAGAGTATGGCCATTGGTAGGGTGCGTCAGTGACCGCACCAGAGACCAGTGTTGGCTCCGCTTGGCCAACTCGGGAAGGTGCTCACAGATATCAATGCCCGGCGTTGTGGTTTGGATCGGCTGAAATTCCCCGCGGATTCCATCCGGTGCCTGCGGCTTGAGGTCGAAACTATCGTGCTGCGCCAGGCCCCCCGAGAGGAAAATATAGAGCACCGTTTTCGCGCTGCCCCCTCCCGGCGCCGCGATGCGCGTGTCTGCGGCNCGCAGNGGGTCGAGATGATTCGAACCCAGGCCTAACAGGCCGAGAGCGCCNGCTTGCACGGCCGTACGACGCGACAGGGGGGGGTGTCGCCATGCGTTCGTAGAGCGGGTCATGTGGTTCTCCCAGAGGCGTCTTTCAGACACCTGGACTCGAGTTCAACTATTGTACCCTGCGGTGGATCTGGGAAAACAGCGTTCCCGCGTTGACTTCGACGTTACCTGCTCCAACTCGAGGCGATTACGAAAACAGCGGGGTGATCGGTTTGCCGAGTGCCAACGTGTGCGGCCGACCCAACGGGTCGACGATCTGCGATTTCGGGTCGATGCCCAGCGCATAGTAGATCGTGGCCGCGATATCCTCGGGCGAAACCGGATGATTGGCCGGGTACGCCGCATGGGCGTCGGACGAACCGTACACGGCGCCGCCCCGAATCCCGGCGCCCCCCATCATCACTGTATAGCAATGAGACCAGTGGTCGCGGCCTCCGGCGTCCGCCGTGCCGACCGTAATCTGTCCCAATTTGGGCGTCCGACCAAACTCACCCATCGCCACCAGGAGGGTGTCTTGGAACATGTCCCGGTCGGCCATGTCTTCCAGAAGCGCCGAAAACCCACGATCGAAATAGGGCAGGAGTGACTTTTTCAAGATCGGGTAATGGCGGAGGTGTCCATCCCAGGCCGAATCCCTGCGACGACCGGTCGAGACGGTGACCAACCGCACCCCGGACTCGATCAACCGGCGAGTTAACAACAGACTCTGCCCCAGATGCGGTAAACCTCCGAAATTNCGCGCCCCGGTTTTCCGTTCCTGTCCGGCTGGGAGTCCCAAGCCGTAACGCTCGCGAACCTCCGGCTTTTCCCGTTCCAGATCGAAAGCATCTCGGGTGCGCGAGGTCCCCAACAGCGCAAAGGCCTTCTGTTTATGGCTGTCGAGTTCGTCGAAGACTTTCACATCGACCCGCCGGCCCGCGCTGCGGTCAAGCAGATCCAAGAGCCGTTGACGGCGCTGGAACCGCCCGCTGGAAACCGTCTGTGGCAATACCAACCCGGGGATCCCGTAATGCGCCACACTCGGATCACCCGCCACCAGGGGGTTGAAACCGGAACCCAAGAAGCCGGCCCGCTGGCCCGGCAGATCGTGCCCCGCGTCCCACATGATGTCGGGAATGTGGACGAATTCCGGCAGGTCTTCCAACGGTCGACGCGCCGACAAGACCGACCCGAAGGGAGGAAAATTCTCCGGTTCGTCCTTGATAATCAGCGCCCCCTTCGGTTTGGGATGCCGTCCGGTCAGCATGTAATAGGTGGCCGCGCTGTGGACCATCACGTCGTGCGTCACCGAGCGAATCAGCGCCAGATGGTGCATCTGCTTGGACACCATCGGAAGATGTTCGCAAATTTGGATGTCCGGAGTGCTGGTCGAGATGGGCGAAAATGCACCCCGCACCTCGGCCGGTGCGCTCGGTTTCATGTCCCACATGTCTTGTTGCGCTGGCCCGCCGTCCAGGAACACCAGAATGCAAGATTTCGCAGCACCTGGCCGCAGACCCTGCGCCGACGCCCGCCCCAACAAATCGGGCAACGTGATTCCCATCAGTCCGAGCGAGCCTACTTGCAGCAGGTCTCGGCGTGTTATGCGGCCTGGCCCGTCCATCGGAGGCGAATTCCGGGATCTCTTGGAATGGGTTTCCCATTTGCAGCCGTTTCAGTATAGGGGATGAACCGTCCTCCGGAACAACCCAAAAGGGCGCCGCGGGCGTTCGGTCGCCGTGCCGTACCCAACCCGACCTGCAGGTCAGCGCCCTCCAGGTCAGCCGGCGATGGGTCGTGCCGCTCGACCGCGAGGTGAGCCTTGCTCGGTTCGTTTGCGTCGTAACCCCGCTCCGACTCGTTCTCGTCACGGAATCGGCAAAGGGGCAAGCAGAAGCCAAACCGTCGTGCGACGTTCGGCCGAAACGGTTAGCGCTGTGCGGGTGGCGAGCTTGTTGGTTGCGATCGATTACGCGATTTGAGGGTTTCGCGATCCGCCGGCGCGCGACAGAAGCCGCCCGCGCTGGGCCCGCCTTTTAGGTGCTATTTCAGATTTTCGCGACGGTCCTGTCGGCCGGTGCGTGGGTCCCTCTTCCCCCGGACCCTGTACCCGCACGTCCCGCTGCGGGGCGTTGGCGATCACGTGGCCACCCATACGCACTCCGAACCCCGTCGAAAGCGGGAATTCCACTTGGGTCCCACCCGGGCCTCGCCCGCAGACGCAACCCGATTCCCGCACAGCGGGTCGTGGACGACGGCCGGCTCGCGGGCCGCAGCGCGCTCGACAGCCACCACCCGGTTGTGGATGATGACTGTATCAGGCCCACCGAGGAACCACCGATGACACGGCTTCCTGGAATCAGTCGACGAACCATCCTGCAAGCGGGCAGCATCGGTCTGCTGGGGCTGGATCTCGCCGGGCTCAGCGCCGTGGGCGCGTGCGCCGCGGAATCTCCACAGCGCGCGCCGGCTAAGTCGGTGTTGTTCATTTTCCTCTCTGGGGGTCTCTCGCAGCTCGACAGCTTCGACATGAAGCCGGA
>PADE01000055.1 GCA_002702965.1 Planctomycetaceae bacterium | reverse complement strand
GACTGCGTGCGCTCGCCCGAAACGGGTGCTGCCGGCGCATCCGAATCCGCAATGGCGTCCTGCGTCGGTTGGGTGTGTGATTCGGCGACCGGCGATGTCGACTGCGTGCGCTCGCCCGAAACGGGTGCTGCCGGCGCATCCGAATCCGCAATGGCGTCCTGCGTCGGCTCGGTGACCGAATCGGACTCCATCGCTTTCGGTTGGGTTGATGCTTCCGTAGCAGCACCATCCGTGGTCGCCGACGTTCGCAGCGCCCCTCCCAGTTCCGCAACGCTACTGTCGAGATGGCCCATCACCCGGCCGGCTAACTCGTAACTTTCAGGATGGACCCAAGTTGCGTCGAGCGGCTCCCCACCGTCGGTGATCCGCAAGAATCCTGCGGACTGGACAAAGGTCGCGTCACCAAGATTTGTCACCCGCTTGAATTCTTGCCGATTGCGAAATGGCCCGTGCTCCCTTCGGTACTCGTACAACCGTCGCGCGGTGAGCTGATTGAGACCCGAAACATATCGCAGCAACGATGGGCTGGCCGTGTTGACATCTACCCCTACATAATTGACACAAGATTCTACGACCGCGTCGAGTGATTCTCGCAAGTGCTTGGCCTTCACGTCATGCTGATACAAACCGACACCGATGTTCGCCGGGTTGATCTTCACGAGTTCCGAAAGCGGATCGAGTAGTCGTCGGCCGATCGATATCGCGCCTCGCAAGACTGGATCGTAATCGGGCAGCTCCTCGCGGCCGACCTGACTGGTCGAATAAACACTAGCACCTGCTTCGTTGACAACCACAAAGGTCGTCGCGCTATCCTTTAACTCGGCACCGATAACGTCTGCTACCAGCTGTTCCACTTCACGGCAAGCGGTTCCGTTGCCGATCGCCACGATCGACAGACGGTGCTCGTGTATCAGCTTCGCCACTTTTTGGCGGCCTTGATCGCGTTGTTCCTTTTTCCCGACGAGGAAAATCTTGTCACGCGCCAAGACCTCGCCAAATTCATCCAACGCGGCAACGGCACAACCGCTCTTGAAACCTGGAGCAATGGCCAACACGCGACTATCTCGGACCGGCGGTTGCAGCAGCAGCTTGCGTAAGTTCCGCGCAAAGACTTGAACGGCGTGTTCCTCCGCCATCTCCGTGATCTCTCGACGAAGTTCCCGTTCTAGGCTGGGCACCAACAACCGCGCAATCGCGTCCCGCAGGCAATTCTTGAGAAAGTCGCGATACGGATGTTCCGCAGGAAGCACCAATGATTCGGCCGCATCGAGCATTCGCTCGGTATCTCCCGCAAGCTTGACACTCAGTACTTTGGCTCGTTCTCCACGGTTGATCGCCAACACTCGGTAGGGAGGCATCTTGGTGATCCGCTGTCGCGAACCGTCGTAGTCTTTGTAAGCTGCCTCCAACTTACGTCGCTTCTGCTCCTTCTTGGTTAGACGCTTTGTCTTGGGACTGGCGATGGGCACGGGCTTCTCGGCAGTCGCTGAACGCTGCTCGGTCACATCGCTCGCTGCCGTCGAATCGACCGGCTTGTGTGGCTGATCTTGGTCGGTCTGGTCCGCGTTCGGCGGACGGTCGCGGGCAAGTTCGTCTGCAGATTGCCCCTCGATCTTCGCGGACAACGGCTGCCCCCGCGCAGGGTCTGAATCGTCGGGTGTTGCCGGCAGGTTGTCTTGCTCACCTGCGACCGCAGCGTGCTGCGTCTGCTCGGTGGCGTCGTTCGGCGAAGTCGCAGCAGACAGGTTTGCGCATTCACCGTCCGCATCTGCAGCGCCCGAACTCTTGGGGCCTGGAGTCGCCTCGCTACTCGCTGGTTCGCTACCGGGTTGCGCCCCGTGCGCTACCGGCAATCCAGAATCGTCAGCTGGCGAACGCGGTGGGCGGTTCGCGACAAAACGGCAAGTCAGCTCAGCGGTGTCACGGTAGATCTTCCGCAACTGGCTGCGCAAATCAGCGCGTTCGATGAAGCCCTCCGCCAGCAAGTGTCCAACACCCAATAGCACATCAGCGTTTAAGGGCAGCCCGTTGTCGGCAGTCACGAAATCGGTCAACCGCTGATCGAGGTCGCCACCTAGTACCTGTGCGGTCAAGATCTCTTCAGCCAAGGGCTCCAAGCCACGGCGCCGAGCAACCTCCGCCAACGTCCGCTTCTTCGGCTTGTAAGGAAGATAGAGATCTTCCAGGCTGCGCCACGAACGGGACCCGTTGACCCGTTCAGCCAATGCGTCCGTCAGTTTCCCCTGCGACTGAATCGCCTTGAGGATCGTCTGTTTGCGCTCCATCAACGCCTTGAGACGGACCGCATGTCGCTGAATCAAACGAACCTGGTCGTCATCCAGGCCGCCGGTTTGATCCTTGCGGTACCGCGCGATGAACGGAACAGTATTGCCTTCTTCCAGCAGCCTGATGGTCGGTTCGACGCGCACCACAGGTAGACCTGTGGCGTGCGCTACCTGATCCAATTCATTCCCGATAGTCGTGGCCATTTAGACGCTAAACAGGGTCCCAAGAACCGGTCCCAACCGATTGCACAACGATGACTTGCACAACAACAACTTGCACAAGTGGGCAATCTAGCGCTTGGATTGATGGGTGTCAAGAATTGAAAGGCCGATTGCCTCGATCTTGTGATTGAAAATAACCGCTGTCTTTGTCCGAGATCGTCGCACACCACGCTCGGTGCAGGGAAATCTCCAAACCCAAATGATCTCAATTCGGTCGCATCACCCAACCCGGTTTCTCGCTGGCTGCCAAAAAGTGTTCGCGCCACTCGGACGATCCGTCGTCGGGTATGACGTCGAGGCGTACACCACTCGAGAACACGCCTCGGTGTCCGCCAATAAAATCGTCCCAATACTGCAAACCGTGGGTGTAGTAATCGACTTCACCGCTAGGCCATGTCAGTTTCATCAACAGGTTCGGATAGGGGTAGGGTTTTGAGATCGGCTCGATACGGAATTGTTCGACAGCATCCCAGTCGATCGCAACACCCAGTCCAGGCCCTTCCGGAACGCGGGCGTAGCCACCACGAATCGTCAACGGCGACTCGATCAACTGATGCTCATACAGATTGTGGCAATTCACTGCGGGCCAGCGGGCGTGGGTACAAACGGCCGAAAAATGGAGAGACCAAGTCGCGGTAATGCCTGTTCCCGTAAGTTGTGACCAAAAGACTTTGTTGGACTCGGCGATCAGATGGGCTTCCCGCAAAAACTGACTGGCACCTCCGTTCACAACGAACCCATCACACACGTCTTCAGCCAATGCGGTGATGAGCGGCGGATTCCCCACGTGCATAGCGATCGGGACGTTGGTCTGGGCCCGCAAATACTTGTTTCCGTTCACATCGCCTTGTGGGATAGGTGACTCGTAGATCTTCACATGATGGAATTTCTCGACGTCGCGCAACACACGTACGGCATGGGCCGAGTCGTTGAGCATGGTGTTAAAGTCAAGATCGATCTCGAAGTGGTCGGGAACTTCAGCAGTTACCACGCGCAATTGTTCGTTTAGATCAAACCAGGGGCGCGCCTTGAATTTGTAACTTGTGTAACCCTGCGCAATCGCCTCTCGACATTCTTGTAACCAGTCCTCGGGAGGTAGATCGATCGACCACCAGGAGACCGCTGCATCGTGCCGCACCTGGCGCCCCAACAGATGGTGAATCGGAACCTCGAGCGTTCGGGCGACCGCATCAAAAAGTGCCATCTGTAGGCCGGCACCAAGTGAGTCATCCCACATGATCTCGCTAGCAACTTGCCCCANAGCGCGCTGGACATCGCCGTCCGTGACTTCCGCCCAGGTATAAAACGGCATCGTCTCACCTACTCCGACAACGCCATTTGCCAACGTCACTTTACAGATCTCGACGATCGTCCAGTGCGGCAGTTCACGAATCATGTTCCGACGAGGCACTTCTCGGTAGGGAACGTCGAGCCAGATGCGCTCGATGTCCTGGATGGTCAAGTTCATGGCAGGCTCTCGTTACGCGACCGGATTCCTGTGACACGCTAATTCCATCGACGTGGTGATCATAATCTAGCTACGCAGCAACGGACAGCCTGCGTGGATGACGCCCGAAACCCTTCTGCAAATCCCGCAGTTTGAATGAGGGGAATTAATTGCCTTGACCACGACAAAGTACCGATGTTACAAGTAATAAGTACGATGGCGGTCGTTGTGCGCGTGGCACGTTCCTTCTACGAGTCTCTTGAATGAACTCGGTCACCTTGCGAGTCATTGACGGGGCAGACCGGGGTCGCGTTTTCGATCACCTGGAAACGCCACTCACGATCGGACGTGAAGAAGGCAACTCCGTTCAACTGAATGATGAACGGGTCAGCCGNTTTCACCTTAAGATCCAGATCGATCACGACAAATTGGTCCTGACCGATCTAGAAAGTACGAACGGGACACGCGTCAATGGTGAAGATATCCAACTGCGGATCCTCCGATTTGGCGACCTAATCGTCCTGGGGCGGTCGGTGTTGTTGTATGGTTCGCGCGAACAGATCATTTCGCGTCTCTCGGATCTGAAAGGTGCAGACGCGTCTTCTCCGCCCGGCGAGGATCTCAGCGGTATGGGATCGGATGACATCGATCTCAACTGGAGTAACTCCAGTGACATGCACGCGACTCTGCACGCCTTACGACCACCCGAACTTCCCGATCGAATGACGCCGGGACAAGCCGCGCAATTNGTTGAGCTTATCGAGTATTTTCACATCCGTCTGCGAAACCTGGTGCGCTCGGCTGTTCCGGAAAACGACTCAGAGCGGCAATCGATCGAACAGCACGAGTGGCAACAACTTCTCGACTTACAGTCCCGTCTCGCCGAGTACCTACGAGAAATCGGCAACCCGCATTCTTCTTCGGATTAAGCTGGCTGCACAGCGGGACACCGATTCCGTACACGACAGACGGTAGACTCCACTGGAATTCGTTTCGCCACGGCGGCAAGCAGAGTCGATTTCGCTCGGGGTGCTTCGTCCGCCCGTCACAACTGCCGCTGTCTCCTAGGCACGCACCCACCATCGCTAGAGCAGTCGCTCCGAGTCTCCAGTATCGCGTACGCACCGCAACCGGTAGAGGTCACAGTCGTCCATCGATGACGTTCAGCAGCCGCGCCACAGCGGGGCGGTCCGCAGGACCGCGTCCGACATGATGCAACCGGANAACGCCCTGGGGGTCGATAAGCACGTCGCCTCCCAACTGCCGCACGTCGCCTTTGACCGGCCGTAGCCGGCGGCCACGGAACAACAACTTGGCGTAGATCCACCAAGCCGCCGGGCCCAACAAGTTGCGCCACCGGCCCGACCCCATTTGATAGGCGGCGTACAGTCGCCGTCCTTCATCGATCAAGATTGGCCACGGCAACGACATTTCTCGTAGGTATGCATCACCGTGTGCACTAGATTCGAACGTAATCACCACAATCTGAACATCGCGTTCTTCGAGTTCACCAGCGGCTTGCTGCAACTGCAGCAGGTGTTCACGACACGGCAGTCAAGCGAGGTGTCGATGGAACACCAGTAACAACCAGCGGCCACGGTACTTCTCCAGATGGTGCGTCGCACCATCGACAGCGACAACGGGCACCCAGATGGCCGGCCTCCCCGTCAGGTCCACGGTGTTACCGATTTCAGGCACTGTTTTTTCCGGGATCCAGGCAATAGCGATTGGCGATCGTAATACCACTATTGAGCGCTCCGACAATACCGACCAGCCCGGTGTCAGCTCCACACAAAAACAGATTATCCAGGTGTGTACAACCATCGAGTTGCTTGTCTGGTGCTCCGAAGACCGCTCCATTTTCGTGCCGAGTAAAATGCTGGATCGTCTTCGGCGTAAACATGTCCGTGTCCACGACCTGGCCGCGAAAGTCTGGCACGAAGCGAACCGCCGATTCAACCACGCGATCGTACCAGCGGAGTTTCTCCAAACCGTACTGTTCGGATGTTAACTTTCGCCAATGGTCGTAATTCGCCAACGTGGAAACGCGAATGACGCCTTCACCGTCTGGAACCGCGCGGTCGTAGGCAAAGTTGTTGGGAGAACAAATGACGCCACAATGTTGGTCACAAAGCGCCTGTGGACGCGCCCAGGAGAAGTGATCAGAGTCATTAAAAAAGACCATCGTACGATCGCATCCAAAATCACGCGGCAACTCATTGACGATCGACACAGTCTCCACCAACGACAATTTCCCGGGAGGCCCCAAACGGTCCGGCGACGGTTGCCCGCACATGCGCATGGTCTCAATACGTCCCGCGGATGAGAGAATTTGTCGGCTACTGATTTCCTCACCGTTGTCGAGCACCACTCCCACAGCGCGTCCCTGTTCGGAACAAATCTGTTTGACGCCACTACGTAACCGCAGCTCGCCACCCAACTCGCGAAACCGACGAACCAGGTGTTTCAAAATCAATCGAATTCCCATCAAGGGTCGCCCCAAGCCCTCCAAAAAAATACTCCGAAAGAGAATACAGAACAGACCGAATTCCAAATCATCTTCTCGCGCACTGCCGTACATCATCACCGGACAGAGCAGCATCTCCGCGAGCAGTGGATCGTCGAAAGTAGCCGCCAACACCTGTCGGGTCGACAACCCAAAGTCCTGATGTTCGAGATCGTCGTATTCGATCAACCGTTTGAGAAAACGTTCAAAGTTGTCTCGCTCGGCCGGAAAATGGGTTGCGATTTCGGATCTCAACAGGTTGATGTCGTTGTTGAATTCGAGTCGCACCTCGGGAAAGGCAATCTGGGAACCGACTTGAGGGGCCAGCGCGAAATCCTCCCAGCGAAAACGAAGCTGTTTCAACAGTCTCGCCAATGGACCGCGTCGCGTACCGGGCGGAACATAGTTCGTAACGGCGTGTAGTCCAACGTCGTAGTTCCGACCTCGGAGGCGGTAAAACGAGTTGAGTCCGCCGATCGAGTAGTGCTGCTCAAGAAGACAAACACGTTGATCGAAATACGCCAGGCGAATGCCGGCAGCCAGTCCCGACATCCCCGCACCGATTATCAACGTGTCGTACATCAAACCACGCGCATCATGGTCTGGGCAGCGAAAANTTCCGGAAAACACGGTGCTCAACGCTGCACATCAACCGCTCTCGGCACCCAGAAACGGCTCGAGGTACTTCACTGTGCTCCCCATGCTCGCCAGTTGGTCGTAATCTTCTTCGGGGATCTGAACGCGGTGGCGTTTGCGCAATTCCATTACGATGTCGAGGAAATCCATGCTGTCAAGTTCCAGCTGTTCCCGAAACGCGACCTCATCCTGTAAGTCACTCAGATCTTCGTCTGGTGCAATATTTTCGAGAATGTCTAATACCTCGGTCCGAATTTCGGCGGCGTTCATGCCGTTGGTTCTCCGCTACGTTTCTGCGCTATACCCCTGACAGCAAAACCAGGAGGGAACACTGTCTATCTGTCACTTAGAGTTTCTTGACCACCACAACNGAGTTGATTCCCAGCATGCCAAAAGAGTTGTTCAGGATGCAAGTGGCTTGCGGAATTTCCCGCGTCTGATTGGTGACCAATCCCGGAAGTTCACAATCGGGATCGAGTTCGTCTACGTTGATCGTTGGATGGCAACAGTGGTCGCCAAAAGAAGAAAGATTACCGGCCAACTCCAAGGCGCCGGCAGCGCCCATACTGTGCCCGATAAGGCTTTTGGTGTTATTGAAAAAAGTCGATTCACAGCGATCAAAGACTGATCGCAGCGCCGCGCATTCTTGCGTGTCGCCGCTACTGGTGCCGGTCGCATGCGTACTGACGATGTGAATCTGTTGGGGTGTTAAGCCCGCGCGTTTGAGCGCCAATTGGACACACTCCGCTTGGCGCTCTGGATTGGGAAGTACGAAATCTGTCGCATCGGTGTTCATCGCGTAACCGATCAATTCGCCGTAAATGTGGGCGTCGCGGTCGCTCGCATCGGAAAGCCGTTCAAGCACGAACACGCACCCTCCCTCGGCGACCACGATCCCGTTGCGCTGCGNATCAAAAGGGCGTGACGCGCGCGTCGGGTCACGGTGTGTCGCCAAAGCTCCCTGACTCTTAAAACTGGCAAAAATCCCGAATGTATGGATGCTCTCGGAGACACCACCGGACAAGGCGACGTCGCACTCGCCAAGGAGTAACATCTGGGCTCCCTGAATCAAGCCGGCATTGCCCGCGGCACATGCTGCGCCAATCGTGTAGTGGGGTCCCGTCACGCCGATGTTCAAAGCGACTTCACCGGCGGGGTTGTTGGCAACCGTCCGCGGGTTATGGTGATGCGACCAGAACGACGTGTCGTAGTCGTAACTTTTCAACTCATAGATTTCGTTCTCGGTTTCCACGTTTCCGTGCTCGGTAACACCCAGGTAGATCCCGACGCGGCTCCTGTCGGTGTTCTCCCAGTCGACACCGCTGTCCTTGATCGCTTCGTTGCTTGCATAGATTCCCACGCTGCCGGCCCGGGTGCCTCGTCGACGGTCCTTGCGCGATTGATACCGCCGCTCGTCAAAATCACAAATCCCCGCTACGGTCTTGCCTACATAACGGATCTCATAATCCGACACACCACTAACGCCCTGCAGCAGGTTCTCGCGAAACTCCGAATAGTGATTTCCGTTCGGCGCAGTCAGACCGATCCCAGTGATGACAATTCTCTGGTCGTCGGGAAGTTGATCTGTGGTGCCATGGCCGATCATTCACGGTCCCTACCAATCCCAAAGCTCTGAGGGTACCCATTTGCCAAGTGGTTGACAACGGGCGGTGGTCGCATCAGGCCACCAACACTGCAGATCANGAATCCACGACCCAAACACCGGATTCACTGATCCCGTTTCACGACAGCGGCAAGAAGGGGTCTCCGACGTCGAAAATCGAGCTACCGTCGCTCGTCTGCGACCGGCCGCCCAACCTGGCTGACTCATTGTACACTCGACCGCCGAGCGCCCAACGGTGTGTTCCGCACTACCCCGAACGCTGCGATCAGAACGTCTTGATTTGCCGAGGGGCAACGCCACTGCGTCCCGCCTTGCCACCCCGCGATCTGCATCGCCAGCAAGGTCATTCCAGGTGCGTTGACNAGGAGCACCGCGAACCGCCCCATCGAATTCACTCGACCGCTTTGCGAAGCGTGTAGTAGGCTTCATCCGGGAAAAAAGGGGTATCGCCGGCAACCAGTTTCTGGAGATGGAGTTCATACACATATCCCTCCCGCACGGCGGCGAGTTGAATACGCACACNGCGCGCAGTTCCGTTCACCTGGATCGACTGAATCGTCTCGTTGCGACGGTCGCGATCGGGGCCTCCGTAGGTCGGTGTAGAGGCCCGCGTAAACGAAGACAGAGCGTACCGCTTGANGTCTCCCGCGAGATCCCGTTCGACGGGGCCGGTAAACTCGACCTCAAACCCTCCTCGAATCGCTCGCACTTCCGCAATTCCAACCGGCAAACGGGTCGCCTCAAAACGCAAACGAACCAATGTCCCGATGTTATTGGCACCTCCCCAGCCGCTGTCGCGTATACAACCGACGTAGAGATCACCCTGGGGTGATACCGCACAGGTCAACGGACCCAGTAGCGGCTCTCCTGTTGTGGGAGCGGACAGGCTGAAAGGGTAAGCGGCTCCCTGNATTGTGTCACCGACGCGCTGCAAACTCATCCGGATCAATCGGCGCGTGTCATATTCGCATCCCACGAGCTGTCCCTCAAACGGCCCAAAGGTCGCCGTGCGACCTTCGCCGGCAGACTTGGGTGCATCGAGAAAGCAGATTCCGTTGACACTGCGAGTCCAGGGGTGCGGAATGTCGATCGCCGGTGGCGTCAGCGGCGGATCAAACCCGGGTTTACGCTCAGCGCGACCGATAAACCCGTACCGCGCACCCGACACGANATGATTCAGTTCATTGAACGGGTTGTAGTGACCCTGGTTGTCGGTCACAAACAACTCGCCGGATCGACTCTGTGCGATGCCAATCGGAAATCGATGTCCGCCGCTAATCGGGATGATATCGAATTTCTGTGGTCTGCCGGGGGTGATTGCGCGCGGAGACAGCTTCAATACCATCCCGCGCAGATGTGCTGCGACATCTGCGCGTTCGTCCTGCTGGCACGACGTGGCAACGAAGTAATTTCCTTGACGGTCCTTGACGAGCCCCACGGTCCAGTCGTGGTAATCCGCCGTATGCCCCCACCCGGAAACCAGTGTCTCGACTCTCTCGACCGTCCCGTCCTGATCCTGATCGAACAACCGCACCAATCCCCATTTGTTAATCACGTCTACGAATCGATCGCTCGCAGCGACCCCAAAGGGCGCAGCCCACTCGCCACCCATCGGATGGAAACGGTCCTCGAGTCCGTCACCGTCGGTGTCGGTGGCTGTCCAAACTCGGCCTTTCAGCGACGTCACCACCAGGCTCCCGTTGGGGCGCCACGCTAACCCGGTCGGCATCAGGTTCTGGTCGACGGGTAACCGGGTGGCCTGGAATCCGGGTACGACCTGCAGCTTGAGTGGTTCGAGATTGGGGCGTTTCTGGGGCTGGTGAGGGAACCGGTCAACCGGCAGCGAAGTCTGATAATCCACCGTAAACCGCGCGGTGCCGTGGGCATCGGCGATGGCCGTGACGACTCCCGTTGAACCGAGTGGTTTGGCAGTACGAATCCACGCCTGCCCGTCCGTCAATCGCGCACTGCGACCATCGGGCGACAGCGTCAACGGCGCCTGCGGATCGACCGCCAACAGACGCAGCGTCACGCGATCGTTTTCACGGCAACCCGCAATCGACATCGTTCGTCGGAAACCGGAACGTCTCTGCTGCGAGTCGCCTTTTCTGGCGCTGAGTTGTTGTGTGATACGAAGCGTGGTACCGACGTCAGATTTCGCCGCGCCCGCGGTGGCGAAGTGCAGTCGGTAACGGAATTCNAGCCCACNCGGGATGAACTCGACGGCATCCAACTCACTGAGAAACTGCCCCTGCGGGATTGCCTGAAGNGTTTCACCATCACGAAGCAGCCCCAGATCGGCGCCGTCAAGTTTCGTTGTCGCGACTTCGANTCCGGCCGCTTCCCAAAACCACGTCTTGCCTTGGGTCCTTTGACGAGCCACGTCACCCACTCGCCAACTCGATAACTGTGCTCGCTCCAGATCAAACAGAATGTTGTGTCTGTTCGAGAGCCCGACCGCGAACGGCTTGATCCACTGTTGTTCCCCAACCTGTAGCACATCGGTCAGGAACACGGCTGGTTGCTCATCCTCAGCGACACCCGTTCGTCGGACGACTCGCACTGGGTTAGGTTGGGGCGGCTGAAATCCGGGACGGTTAAGGACATCCCAGACCGCGGACAGCTGTCGATCCAGCCGATCTTCCAACACACCGCGAACAGCAACCTGGACCGAGGGCATCTCCATCCGCGGTACAATGCGGGTCGGGTTCGGCACAAAACGGTCAAACCAGGCTCGNCGAATACGCTGAGACAATCGAGTCAGGTCGGGTCCCCGCGCGTTGAGCGGGGCGGCTGGTGGCACCACGTCGCCGATCTGGTGGCAACTCGTACAACCAAATCCGTCCGGGGTGACCAGGCGAGGACCGGCCAACGCGAGCAGTTGTGGTGAAATCGGGGCCGTCGGCTCGACCTCGTCCGGTCTCTGTTCGGGAACCCGATCGGCGGTGATGAAATGGCGTTGGATGGCCTCCGACTGGCGGGCGTTCAAACGGAAGCGTGGCATACGCACCGCCAGCCAGGGACGACGATTACCTGATCTCTGAACGATCGCAGAGAGTAACGCTGCATCGACAAATTTGTCTCCCACGCTCGCCAATGACGGTGGTGCCATGGCCGCCACCAAAGGNGCCAATTCCGGGTGTTGCGCGGCGAGCCCGGGAAGCTGGTGCGCAAGCCCTGGTTGAAGTCCCCGCGCATGACAGCTCAGGCAGTTCTGCTCAACCACTAGATCTTGACCTGCTGTTTCGGCCACGCGGTCTGCCCCCAATAAGCCCGAGACATAGACCTCGACCGCCTGTCGGTCGGCCACCGACAACTGGTAACCGGGACGCCGCCCGTCAGGAGTCGGTGCATGCACACAACTACGACTCCACTCGGACTCGGCCGAGAGTGTCGACACCGGGGGCGGTTTGGTGGGGGCCTGACTACTGACAGCATGACAAGCCACACATCGATGCTGCTCGAAACGTCGCATGCCACGTGCGATCTGCTCGGCGCTGGCCGCGGGAACTGAAGATGTTGGCGGTTCGTCTTTNAACGAGCCGAGAAACGCCGACAGATTTCCCTGCTCTTGCGGTGTCAGTGGGAAGGTAGGCATCCGGTGATGACGATTGAGGCTGGCGGGATCGACAAGCCACGTTGCAAAGAAGTGCGCGGGACGTTTGTCGGCGATCTGAGATAAATCACCCCCGCCAAACAGACCACTTTGCCCGGACGATCGCCAACGATGGCAGGCGAGGCATCCGACGGAAAGAAACAACTTCTTCCCGGCCGCCACATCGCCCTTGAGTTTTGCACCGGCCACCGAAACAGGTGATACCGACTGCAGATACGCGGCCAATTCCTGCGCTGCGCTGCGGTCGAATGCATACCCGGGCATCCGCCTGACAACTTCGGCGGGGTGTTCTTCCTCGCGAGGCACTGGCGGAGAATTCGCGAGCCAGTCGACAAGCCACTCGTGTGTCACATTGCCCGGTAATCGGTCTAGGGCGGGAGCTGGTTGAGNCGCAGGTGCTCCGGGAATNAAGTGACACGCGGCACACCGCAGCGCCGANGNCAGCTGCTTTCCACGTTCAAACGCTGNCGGNGGAGTCCGTTTGGGATCGTGAAATANATATCGCGGAGTCACTGGCTCCAGACTAAATCCGGGCCCCGTCCAAAACAGTTTGATCTGCGCATCAGCACCCGTCTTCTCAAATTCCACTTCCAACGGATGCCAACCAAAAGCGAGATCGACCTCGGCCGTCGAATACCAACGGGCCGGTCCGTCGACCGCCGCTTGCACCACGACTCGACCTTGTAAATGTACCCGAGCGGTACCAGCAACCCTTAGATGTAGGCGGTACGAACCGGGCTTTTGTACCAACAGGTAGCCATTCCAGGAAACGTGAAACGGGTGACCGATGCGTGGATCCGCAGCGCGATTCCCCCAATCAAATGCGATCCGTTCGTCGATCCGCCGACACCGGTTTCCGTGTTGGTCATGCAGCGTCGCAATCATCCCAAAACGGTATTCTTGAGACGCTTGTTGAGCCACTACCGCGGATCGCAGTCCGGTCCACCAGATGGTGACAGCGAGGGCGATCAACAACACCTCTCGGCAAGGGCGACTGCCGTGTGACAAGAACAAGAGATCGCGACTCGGTGCGTGACCCATGTGTCGTTCATCCGCTCGCAAGGCTAAAGATCCTGGAAAACAACCACCCTAGGCACGCGTTCTAGATAACGCCACCTCGGCGGTCACGGGCGGCGTATACCGCGAACATCCGCGCGCCGCAGCGCCTGCATTATAGCGACTCGTCGGCCGGCTCCGTGGGTCGATCACACCCAAACAAACAGCAGCCGCCAGTCCGGTTTCTCGCCGATCCTCGCGCACCCGAAACGGGGCGCCCGGTTACGACCTCTGGTACCTCGCGATTTGGCGAGAAAGAAGCAAGCCTGCGAGGCGGTGAGCTCATAGTCCCAAGACATCATCCATGCTGTACAGCCCGGGACTCTGACGGGCCACAAATTTTGCCGCCTGTAGCGCCCCCAGCGCATAGGCATCTCGATTTGTCGCGCGGACCGTGACTTCCAAGGTCTCGCCCATCAGTCCAAATACGATCGTATGCTCTCCGGGATTGTCTGCCACGCGGAGCGCGTGATAACCGATTTCATCACGTGGCCGCTGTCCCGTCTGCCCCTGCCTCCCATGGACATGTTGAGTCTGTCCCATCACTCGGGCAATCTGCTCGCCAAACTTAAGCGCCGTTCCACTTGGGGCATCTTCCTTGTAGCGATGATGCCGCTCGACGATCTCGACATCGATACCACCGGGATACTGCGTCAACGCCGCAGCAGCGGTCGTGGACAACTTGATGGCCAAGTTGACGGCCAGGCTCATATTCGGGGCCCAGACGAGGGGGATCGACCGAGCCGCCTGGTGCAGTTGCTCCTGTTGGGCATCGCTGAGGCCGGTCGTCGCTACGACCAATGGTAATTTTCGATTCAAGCAAGTCTCGAGGATACTCGCCGTACTTGCGGGGACCGAAAAATCGATCACCGCGTCGACCTCGCCTTCCAAGTGGGCGCTCACCGGCACGCCAAGCTTCTCGGCGCCGGCGATCAGGCCCGCGTCATTCCCAATCTCTGGATGCTGGGCAGACTCCAAGGCGGCTGCGATGTCAATCTCGGCATCCGCCATTCCCAGGCCAACAATCCGTTTCCCCATTCTCCCCGCCGCGCCATTCATGGCAATCCGCGTACTTTTCATCGGCAATCTGCCTCCATCCATCACGAACGGTTTCCCCTTCAGCCAACTGACCGAACATAACCGATCGACCGCCAATCGAAAGGGCAAAAGAACAAGATCATATTCTGGACATCAACGTGACAGTCCAGCCACTCGGATCAAACGCGAGAACGCGTGTTAGAGCAATCCGGGAATTGGAGTGCTGTCGGTGATCGCTCGCGCCACATCGCTGGGCACCCCGGTCATGGTGCGAACGCGACCCACGTCCAACAGCGTATGCATCACCGTACTGATCAAACGTTGATTGGTCATCGGCTCAGACGCCGGTTCACCAACATCGCGCGTTGAGTTTCCGATCACCTGACCCATGTTGAGCCCGCCCCCAGCCAACAACAACGGCGCAATCCTTCCCCAGTGGTCCCGGCCACCGCGATTATTGACCTTCGGAGTACGCCCCATTTCACCCGTGCAGACCAGCAGGATCTTTTCGTCCAGGCCGCGGGCAGCCACATCGGCCAAAAAAGCCGACACGGCATGGTCAAACGGTCGACCCATGTACTCCATGCCCTCCTGAATCGTGGCATTGTTGACATCGGCGTGCATGTCCCAAACAAAACTCGTCGTCACGGTGACAAAACCGCACCCAGCCTCACACAGTCGTCGCGCCAGCAACAGCAAACGCCCTAACGACTTAGCGTTGTCGACGTAGTTGTTGTAGTTATTCCACTTGCGACTGATTTGATCGGGTCGAAGCAAGGGAGCCGTGTCGTACTGTTCGATCGTGCGCGGATTCTCGTGCGATAGATCAAAGGCATCGGCGACTCCACCTACAATCGTGGCGAAGGCCTGACGCTGATATTCGTCAGCGCCTTCCACCGAACCGGCCGAATCTACCGATCTTTTGATACGGTCGAGCTGAGACAGCAAACTGCGACGATCATCGAGGCGACCACGCGGCAATCTCAGCGTCATGTCCTGCTGCAAGCTTCCGCTTCCGGGAACAAACGGCGCGTACGCCGCCCCCAGAGGACCGGTCGCATCAAAGCGGCCAAAATTCATTTTTGCCGCTTGCGTAGAATCGTCCACGGCGCGGGGAAAGAGGACCACGTTGCTCGGCATGCCGCTGCGGGGGTGATTGGTCCCCGCCACACGCGTGTAGAGTGCTCCTAGGTTCGCGCCCGCGGAAGCGCGTCCCACAACCGGCTTGATATCGTGATTTCCATTTCCCGTCTGAAACGAGCGTACAATCGCAACGCGGTCCGCCTGATCGGCCAGTTTCGTCAACGTGCTGCCAAACGTCACGCCCGGTAATCGCGTCTCGATCTCGCCCGTCACGCTGCAAACACCCGAGGGAGCAGTCATTTTGGGATCAAACGTCTCGGTCTGGGTGGGACCTCCGTGCATAAACAGAAAAATCACCGACTTGTCATTTACAGGCGCACCCAGTTGGGCGGCTCGGGCACGTGCGCCCAACAATCCCGCCAAGGACACGCCGCCGAGCGACAATCCACCCACACGCAGGAATTCGCGCCGATTGGAGCGGCGATCTGCGGAAATAGTGAGCACGGATTACCTCCTCGACAGCCGTGGAACCCAGACCCAAGCGCGGTCTCTCTTTATCTCAGCAAAGCCGAGTCGCGGCAAGGTTTTGCGCCGCGACACGGCCCTGGAACGCGACACGACCCTGGAAAAGGTACTCGGACAAAATAGGCGCTCGGCTTGAATCGACTTCCATCTCGCGCGAGCTGTCTCCCCACCCCATGCGACAGCCAAATCGCCAGTCGACGGCCGCACGGAAGCGGCTCAGCGCTTCATCACAGACTCGTCGAGATTCATCAAGGTATTTGCCAACAACCCCATGGCAGCTGACAAGGGAGCGGGTAAGGAGTCATCACGAGGGGCCTCCCCGACGTTCGCAAATTGCTCGGCCCGCTGCGGATACTGTTGGTAAAACTCATGCTGCTGCGCAAACAGACTCTCGAGTACGCGCATCTCGGCAGCTTCCGGATGCCGACTCGTGAGCGCCTGAAACATGGCGCGAATCGAGCGCCCGACATCACGCTCGTTTTCGATCAGTACTTTTTCTCCAAGCACCCGAGCGGCTTCGAGTAACTGGGGGTCGTTCAACAGTACCAGAGCCTGAAGAGGCGAGGCGGTTCGTTCTCGTTGTACCATGCAGACGTCACGTTTCGCCGCATCCAATGTCATCATTACGGGCGCGGGGGCCGTCCGTTTCCAGAACGTGTACAGGCTGCGCCGGTACAGACCCGATCCCTGGTCCTGTTTGAGCGGCTTGAAAGAAACGGACACTTCGTACGGACGGGCGGGCGGGCCGCCGACTTTCGTCGCCATCAAACCGCTGACCGCCAGCGCATTGTCACGGATCATTTCTGCGGGCCAGCGGTAACGCGGGGCGCGCGCCAGCAGCAAGTTGTTCGGATCGATCTCTCGTAGGTTGGTGTTTGCTGTTGACACTTGACGATACGTTGCCGACATGACCAGTTGCTTGACGAGTCTCTTGACATCCCACCCATGGGCCACGAAATCCGTCGCCAACCAATCGAGCAACCGAGGATGGGTCGGCGGCTTGCCTTGGCTGCCAAAATCCTCCGGTGTCTGCACCAGCCCCTGACCAAATAGCAGTTGCCAAAATCGATTCACTGCGACCCGCGAGGTCAGAGGATGGTTGGCCTGGGTCAACCACTGAGCCAATCCGAGCCGATTGTTTGGGGCATCCTTTGGAAAAACGGGGAAAATACCCGGCGTCCCCGGCTGGACTTCGACGGTCGGGGCATCATACGCGCCGCGTCTCAAGACAAACGTGGGGCGGCGCTCGCGCCGTTCACGCATCACCATTACTTCCTGAATCCCGTCAACCAAGGCGCTGCGCCGCTGCCGGTTTTCACGTAAACGTTTCAGCTGTTGTTGGTACTCGGCATCGTGAGAAGTCAGATAGTACTCCCGCAGCGCTTTTCGATCGGCCGCAACGAGCTGTGCCACCGGCCTATGCAATAGATCGCTGAGACTCCGGCCATCGAAAAGTTGAGCCACCTCGACAGCCGCCAGCTGCCGATTGAATACGCGGAATTCGTCGACCAGTCCTTCGGTAAATCCGCGATCTCGAAACCGCTCGCCAATCGTGATGTTATCTCCCCCTCCACCGGTAATGTTCTTACCCAATTGATCTTGCACCACGTACGTCGCCGCGGGTTTTCCATCGACAAACAACCGCACACCGTCTGCCCGGCTGCTACCGTCGTAAGTGAACCCTACATGCACCCAACGTTTGATCGGAATCATCTCGCGGGTGCGAATGCGCAACGCATTTCCCGGCCAGAAGTGGATTAGCGACGCCGACAGTTGTCCCTCTTCGATCAGCAACTGGTAACCGCGACTCCCCGCGTCGGTCCAGGCCCGTGAACGGTGAAAAACTACCGCGCGCTCCTTCACATCTGGGGTCTGGATCCAAAGAGCAACCGAAAACGGTTCGTGTCTTTTGAAGTTTCCAACCCCGACACCGATGCCATCATCACCAGAGAGCCTCACTGCCTTCCCGACTTTTCCGAGTACCGATACGTTGGCACCTCCCACTGACCCTTCGAAGTCCAGATGCGCCACTTGACCTGGCAAGACGTCGGGTAACTTCGGCCGATCGCCAAGCCATTGGCTGAACTCTTGACGACGATTTTCCACCACTCGCAACAGCTGGTCGCCGGCTTGTTGGATTTGCTTCTCGTTCGCCGTAATCCGGTCTTTGGTATCTTGGTCAGTCAACAACATCGTGGGGGTGGGCACCGAGTTGGTGAAATACGAATACAATCCCGACTCGTCGATGTTGTTGAAGTAGGAGAATAACTGGTAGTACTCGCGCTGCGTAATCGGGTCATACTTGTGGTCGTGGCAGCGACAGCATTCGAGCGTGAGGCCCAGGAACACGGTCGCAAACGTGTGATTTCGATCCGCCACATACTCCGTACGGAATTCCTCCGGAACACTCCCTCCTTCGACTTTTTGCGGGTGCAGTCGATTGAAGGTGGTCGCCTGTATCTGATCGTCGCGGGCCTGAGCTACCAGGTCGCCCGCTAATTGCCAGATAATAAACTGATCATAGCGCAGATTGTCGTTAAAGGCCGTAATCACCCAATCGCGCCACGGCCAAACAAATCGGTCGCGATCGACCTGGTATCCGTACGTATCCGAATAACGAGCGGCATCCAGCCAGTCGACAGCCATTCGCTCACCAAACGCCTGTCGGTTCAACAGTCGCTCGACGAGCTGTTCGTACGCCGTATCCGATCGGTCGCTCAGAAACGCCGCGACTTCCTTGTTGGTGGGCGGAAGGCCCGTCAGATCAAAACTCAGACGTCGAATCAAACGCTCTCGACGCGCCTCCGGAGAGGGCGACAAGCCGGCGGCCTCGATACGTCGAAGGACAAAGTAATCGAGCTCGTTACGTGGCCATTGGCGTTGCATCACCGTTGGCAGCGAAGGCTGTAGGGGTGTCTGGAATGCCCAGTGCCCCTGGTACGGGGCACCCTGCTGGACCCAGCGGCGCAGAACCGAAACGTCCTCAGCGCGCAAGATCAGCTTGGAGGCCGGCGGCGGCATGTGGGTCTCGCGGTCGGTACTAGAAATCCGCCGCACCAGTTCGCTGGTATCGCCCAAAGCGAACTTCAACACACGCTCTGCCGATGCACGCTGGTCGAGCCGCAGATCCGCCTGCCGCGCCGCCGCATCGGGGCCGTGACACTTGAAACACTTGTCCGAAAGAATGGGTCGTACATCCCGGGCAAAGTCGATTGGCTCCTCATCCTGCGACCGCGCGCTGCCCCCGAGCGTCGACAGCAGCACCAGCAGTAAACCGAACTGCCGAAAAATCGGTTGTCGTCGAATCGCAGCTTGGATTGGCATTGGGGTCTCAGGCTCAGCAAAACGGATGGGCCGGGATTCGAACCCGGGGTACCCGCAAGGGTACAGTAGTTTTCAAGACTACCGCCTTCGACCACTCGGCCACCCATCCATTGACACATTCGTGCGATGTTGGTGTTGAACACTCCTCAGGTTTGGCAGGCGCCGGAGAGCGACGCGTGTCACCTCCTGGGGCGTGGAATCTTTGGTCCCCAGCAATTGTCTTGGCAAGACCGCCCTATTTCTGCCACCACGACTCGGTTGGCGAAACCAACGGAGACAGGTGTTGAGTGAGATCAAAGTGCCACACGGCATACCGTCACCGCAAGCAACCAGTCCTATTGCTTGAGTAAACCGGGTACCAGCGCATTGGTAGGACGCCGCTCCGAATTATCATGGCACAGTAGCCGATCTCGACCGACAAAATAGGTTTGAAACCGATCGACGACCAGATTGTAGGTCACCGCCGCGGGGGCAGGCTCGACTTGGACAATCGCCACCGCGCCTTCCAGTCCGTGCAATTGATGGGATGGTTTGAGCTGACGCAAAAGCACCCAGCCCTTTCCCAACACCCAGAACGGATGACCGCCGCTGGCGACCAACGCCTCTTGCTCCAATTGGATCCGGACCAACGGTTCGACGGGACGAACGGTGCGCTGCAGCACCGGTTGGTAAGTCAGCTCTCCGGTTTCAGGATGCTGAGCCAGGACCAGATCACCCGGTTTCACCTGATCGATGGCCACCATCCCTGTGATCGTCCAGACCGGCGTTCCGGCGACAAAGCACTCTCCACGACCCCGCCCGCGACCGGTGCCGGTCCCACTCACCAAAGAGACACTCGCCTGAAAGCGTTGATAATCGACGTTATTGGGTTTGGTACCAGTAAAGTTGACCTCATTTTGGCGATCCCACCAATTCCACCATTGCTGAGGCTGCTGCAGACTCTGGCCCGTGGTTCCCCGCAACACGGCAAAGATCTGTTGATTCTGTTGATTGATCTGTTCATTTTGGCGCCGTTGTTGCCGCTCGCGAACCAACTTCAAGACGCGCATTTGAGCGTCGGCCCGCCGCCGAGCTTCCGCGCGTTCCACCGCCGCATCGGTCGCGTCGGCGAGCGTCAGATTGCGCCTGCGCTGATCCCGATCTCTGTTTCCCACGCGCGCGCCGCCGAACGGCAAATTAAAGGGCGAATTGACCACCGGTGACACAAGTTGCCGCGCGTCGCGGGCCACATACGCGCGGTCGCGCACCACCACATCGTTTTCGTTCTGACCCTCGCGAACAAAAACATGACGGTAGACCAACTGACCATTGACCACCATCCGCTGCATCCTTGACTCGATCGGCACCGAGAGTTCTGCCAATAGCGCGGGAACAAAATGATCTCGGGGGCGTTTGGACAAGTACCCCACCGCGGCACTGCGAATCGGCAGCCAGGGAGAAAACAGGGCCTGACGCACCAGTGCCATCGATGCCTGATGCTGGGGTCGGTCAGCGAACCAAGCAACGGCTGCCTGAGATATCACCGGGCTGTGACCCGTGAACAGCGCCTCCACAACTGGGATTGCGCGCGCGTCGGACAAGGCCCGCAACCGGCTCTGCCCGTCTTCTCGTTTGGCGCGGCTCTTCTGTAACAACGACTCGCGGATTTCCACCAGGCGGGGGCCCCACGTCCGCCACGCTTGAGCCGCAGCCTGCGCGTCTTGCAGCCCTCTCCAGATAGACTCCAACCTCTGCCATCTACCATTAATGCGTCGGAAACCGAGCCGCTGTCGCGCGCCCTGGTGGTCGGGCATCAATTGAATGACCCGGAAAAGATGCGCTCGTTCCTGTAACTTCAAACCAGAGAGCGCGCACCAGTTGGCCAATTGCCACTGGGCGACCACCGTGTCGGCACAACCAGATCGTACTTCCTCGTAACGCCGAATCCGGGCCTGAAGCTCTTCGGCGAGCGGCATGTCGTCTACCGGAATCCACTGGGAACCATCCCACACAAAACCACTTTGCCAGCGAGCCGTCGCATTGCTTGAGTCGCGGTCGAGCGCCTGTCTGAGCAGTGCATCGCGCGCGCCACTCTGACCGTTGACTTCACGTCGCAGCGCTTCTTCCACCAACTTCGCGGCAATCTCCTGGCGCAACGCGCCCTGTTCGGTGGCCGCCGGCTCGGCGGCCGCTACGGTCGTCAGCCCACCCGCAGTCAGACCGCAAACCGCGAGAAACGAAAGAAATCGTTGCCAACGCATGCATTTCTTCTTCATCGGACCGCCCGGTAGTAGTCTTAGGCCTAAGGGCAGAGGGGCCTGAGGAGATTTTTTTCCAGTGTACCAGATGACGCCCATCACAGAAACGATATGGTCCACAGAAAGTAACCTCGCGATGCCGTGAACATAAATCATCGCAACACTTTAGCAGCGGTGTCGAGCTCGCTTCGAACACGCGATTAGGCGCCGCCGACGGCGCCTCGTGGAGTCGCGCTCCGCCAGCGATCATCCGCCAGCGATCAGTGGTCCCTAAATCGCTTCAAACTGAGAAACGCTAGGGGCTGTGTCGCGCACCCGTCGAGCGCCATTTCGGCCAACGCTTCGCCGAGTGTCGATGCAAACTTAAAGCCGTGGCCAGAAAGTCCGGCAGCGAACACCAGAGACGGAAACTCGGGATGCCGGTCAACGATGAAATGCTCGTCGGCAGAAAGCGTGTACATACACACGACATGATCGGTCGGTGTAGAGGAAACACCCGGCAAATGCCGGTCGAGCCGTTCGCGAACCCGTTGGCGTTCGGAGTCGTCGGGCGACCTGTCAAGAGAGAGTGGGTCAGCGACCGGTTCACCGCGATCGGAATGCTCGGCAATCTTCACGCCCCGGTCATCGATTTGCGGAAAACCGTAATACACGACACCGTCGATTTCAAACAAGAACGCCGGACAGCCACGATCCTGTCGATAGACTGGATCCCGACAAGCAAACCAATGGAGATGTTTGCGTACCACACGTAACGAACACCCTAGTTGCCCCAGCAACTGAGCCGACCAGGCGCCCGCCGCAACCACCAACCGGGCCGCGTGAAAGGTCTGGCGATCGGTTTTCACCGTAACCCCCTGTGAGCCAACCGACCAATTGACAACGGTCTGACCGGTCTCTAGTGTCGCGCCGTGTTGGCACGCGACCTGCAGGTGAGCGCGGACACAGTCTTCCACCAACAGATATCCAGCATCGGGCTCGAACACAGCGGCCGACGTATCACCCGGTTCTAAACCCGGGAACCGCCTGCGAACCTCGTCGCTTGAAAGTTGCTCGACCGACAGGCCATGCTGCTGTGCGCTGGCAATCACCCCGGGCACGACAAAACCGTCGGCCGGACCGACTTCGAGTAAACCCA
Source organism: Planctomycetaceae bacterium (assembly GCA_002702965.1). Lineage (GTDB taxonomy): Bacteria > Planctomycetota > Planctomycetia > Pirellulales > Pirellulaceae > UBA9264. The sequence goes on along the minus strand of PADE01000055.1, from coordinate 15,107 downwards.
CACGCCAGAACAACCGCCGCTCGGTAAGCGCTTCCAGCTCGTCCCATAGCGCATACGCGCGGCGGAGCAGGGGAACATAGTCGGGATGTTCCATGTACGCCTGCCGGATCATCCGTGTATGGCCATGCGAACTACCCCGATCGTGAGCGATGGGAAACCGATCCAAGCCGAGCACCCGAACACCGCGCCGCGCCAATTGCGCCAACGCAGCACTGCCCACGCCGCCGGTCCCCAATACAATGGCATCGAACACGGTTGCGCTCATCGGGGTCGTTCTCTCCGCAAGAATGCGATGTCCCTCAAGCTACCCAACGGGCCTGTCGGAAAGGCGCAACCTGCCGCCGCCGACACACAACGAACGGTCGCAAGAGCGACCTATCCGTTTGCAGAGAGGACCACATGCGGTAGGATAAGGTCAATGGATCACTGGAGAAAGCGGAGTTCTCCCCTCATGGAAGAACAACAGAATTGTATCGTTGACGGCGACTGCATCGAGGGCTTGCAGGCGTTGCGTGCCAACAGCGTCGACCTGGTATTTGCAGATCCCCCGTTCAACACCGGGTACCAGTACGACGTCTACGACGACAAACTGGCTGCCGCCGCTTACAAAGACTGGTCGAAGGACTGGGTCGCTGCGGTCCATCGCGTGCTCACCGCGACGGGGACCTTCTGGCTGGCAATCGGCGACGAATACGCAGCAGACCTCAAGCTCCTCAGTCAAGACGTCGGATTCCACGTCCGCAGTTGGGTGATCTGGTACTACACCTTCGGGGTGAATTGCTCTCGAAAGTTCACCCGTTCGCACACACATTTGCTCTATATGGTCAAGGACCCCGTGTCGTTCACTTTCCGTGAGCAGGCACCAGAAAATCGGGTCCCGTCGGCTCGACAACTCGTCTACAACGACAAACGCGCAAACCCGCGGGGTCGACTTCCGGACGACACCTGGATCATACCTCCGGCGAATTATGTGGGCCAACCCATCGAGGAGTCGGACGGCGGTCTCGCCGCGCCGAGTGATGATCAACAGACGTGGACGCTGCGGCCACAAGACCTGTCTGCTCGCTTCCAAGACCAGGAGGATACCTGGTACTTTCCTCGAGTGGCCGGTACTTTTAAGGAGCGGGCGGGTTTTCACGGATGCCAGATGCCCGAACAACTACTCGCACGCATCATCCGATGTTGTTCGGATGAAGGCCAACTCGTGCTCGATCCGTTCTCCGGAAGCGCCACAACTCTCGCGGTTGCAAAAAAGCTGGGTCGGAATTACCTCGGATTTGAAATCTCACCCGACTACGTCCGTTTCGGGTGTGAGCGTCTGGCATCGATCCGGGTCGGCGACCCGCTCGACGGTTCTCCCGAACCGCTGATTAGCGCTCCGTCTACAACCCGTTCTCAAACGAAGAGAACCAAGAAGCGCGCCGCTGCGACCGACAACGCGTCGCCCCCGCTGGATGCCGCCTGCCTCGATCGGCAAACCGCAAAGCGACAACGAGACCTCACCTATTACGGCGTCCGTGAAGCGTTCCGGCGCACTCACGAGGGTTACTCGGTGGATCGAGTTGTCATCGACCCCGATCTCAATCTTCAGTTCCAAGACAGCTGCAACAACTTGGGACACGCCGGGGATCTCCGCACCTGGAACATCTTGCTTTTTCGTCTGCGTAAACGCGGTGATCTGGTCGACTTCCCCACGACAGTTCGCACCAGTCTGTCCTGGAACGATTGCGATGCGTTCCTGTTCGCGAGCGAAATCGCATTGCAACAGCTGTTGGACGAATCAGCGGAAAGCCTGGACGAAGTGCTTTGCGATCCACTTTGCGCCGCCACGTTTGATGACCTCGCGGCGCGCCTCGCACCTGGCTATTCCTCGCTTCAATACCGCTGGGCTGCCCTAAAACTACGGAAACAGGCAGCCGTCGCGCGAACCCGAGGCTCCGTGTTGTCTGCTCCCAAGAGGCTGGGCAGACCCCACCCGCTCGATGAAATCGATTGGCAGGGAGTCCCCGCAAAACCAGGCATGTACCGATTGAGCGACTCACAAGCCCGTACGTACTACGTAGGGGAGACACTGAACCTCCACAACCGCCTGACGAGCCAGTTCGCCGCCGACACCGCCAGGCGGCAGTGGCGCGAATTGACCGAGGGCACGCTGCGTTTAGAGACCCGACTGACGCAGACATGCCCCGGCGACATGCTGGCCTGGCAGAGTTGCTTGATGCGCCGTTACGAGACGTCACTAAACTACCGCGACCTACGAGCTTCGTTGTAAACGCAAAGCCGCCTTGCGCGGTTGTCGAACGAGCGGACACGTTGCATCGCCAACATCTTGTGGCGGCCTCTGGACGCCGACGCCGGAACGGCTCGCTCATAACGCGTACCATCACACGAATCAGTACGCTATCGCCCGTACGCTATTGGATCTGTCGACGTCTCCGTATCGTTCGCCGGCGGAAGACCGTCCCGTAGGTATCGATTACGCGCAGGTCACAATGGCGTTCGATTGAGCTAGGACCTCGCACTCCGCGTATCGTTCCCAAGCAGGAAACTGATTACTCGGTCGCCGCGTTGCCGTCCTCGGTCGGGGGACTATCTTCCACACTCGGCGTGTCGGCTGCTTCTACTGTTTCGACCGATTCCTCTCGCGGCACTCGAACGATCGCCGTCAGCGCATCCCCGGTCTTCAGTTTCATGATCCTCACACCCTGTGTATTGCGCCCGACGACACTCACTTCGCGCGCCGCAATCCGCTGGATCATGCCACCGGAAGTCATCATCAACAGCTCATCGTCTTCATCAACGCGAACCACTCCCACGACGTTGCCATTGCGACGCGTCGTCTTAATGTCTCGCAAGCCCTTGCCGCCGCGGCGTTGGGTGCGATACCGCCTTCCGCCATTCTGCTCCTCACGTGCGTCGGTGGCGTTTTCCACCTCGCCATCCACGCCGGATTGGTCGGAAGCCTCCTCGCGGGTACTGCTGCCAAACGTTGTCCGTTTACCATAGCCATTCTCACAAGCCGTCAACAACGCCGCGGCCGGATCGACCACCACCATCCCAACCAGTTCGTCGTCTGCGGACAACGCAATCCCTCGGACGCCTGAAGCATTGCGTCCCATCGGTCTCGCATCGGACTCATTAAATCGAATCGCCATCCCACGCACCGTCGCCAGCAAGAGTTCATCGCCGGGCTTGGTAACCACAACGTCCACCAATTCGTCATCAGGACGAAGCTTAATGGCAATGATCCCACCCCGTTTGGGTCGACTGTAAGCATCCAACGCGGTTTTCTTGATCTGGCCCTTGCGCGTGGCCATCAACAAGAAGTGGCCAGGCAAATTGAAATCACGCACGGCGCGACAATCCGTAATTTTCTCGTCTGGATCCAGTCTCAACAAATTGACGATCGCCCGCCCCCGTCGATCGCGATTGAGTTGCGGCAAGCCGTAGACTTTCTGCCAGTAGACTTTTCCCTTGTTCGTGAAAAACAACAGAAACGCATGCGTACTGGCAACGAACAAGTGCTCGACGGGATCCTCCTCCTGAGCGCTCGCGCCAATGATCCCCTTGCCGCCGCGCCGCTGTGCGCGAAAGTTGTCAACCGAGGTCCGCTTGATGTAGCCGCGGTGCGAGATCGTGACCACCATCGTCTCTTCTTTGATGACGTCTTCTAGATCGATATCGCCGATTTCTTCGCCGGAAATTTCGGTTCGTCGATCTTCACCGTACTTGCGTCCAATGTCGCGAATATCATCCTTAATCATTCCCAAAACGATCTGTCGGTCGGCCAGAATCTTCTGGAATTCAGCGATTTCGTCGAGCAGCTTGTGGTGCTCTTGACTCAACCGCTCTTGCTCCAGATTGACCAATTGACCAAGCGTCATCTTCAGGATGGCGTCGGCTTGCACCGCGGTCAGCGTGTACGTCTCGCTCTCGCCACGCTCTTGCTGAAAAAACCGAAAACCTTCATCGCCCAATGCGCGGCGCATCAACGCCGCCGGACATTCAAAACCCATAAGTCGTGACTTGGCGTCCGCCTGAGTTTGGGACGAACGGATGATCTGAATGATCTGATCGATGTCGGCCAACGCTAACAGCAGGCCTTCCACCGTATGTTTACGTTGACGCGCTCGGGCCAGCAGAAATTGCGTCCGCCGGCGGATCACCTCGACACGGTGACGAACAAACTCGGTCAATATGTCCCGCAACGTCAACGTCCGCGGACGGCCATCGACCAACGCCAAGAAAATCAACGAAAAGGTGTCCTGAAGCGGTGAAAACTGGTACAGCTGATTCAAGACCACGTCAGGATCAGCACCTCTTTTGAGGTCCACCACCAAACGCACAGGCTCGTTCAAATCGCTCTCATCGCGAATCGCGGAGATGTCCTTGATGCGACCTTCCGTGGCCAACGACGCGATCTTCTCGTGAATCCGATCGCGGTATTGCTGATAAGGGATCTCATTGATGATGATACGGTAACGGTTCTTGGCAAACTCCTCGATTTGTGTACGTCCACGAACTACAACCGTTCCGCGCCCGGTGTGAAAAGCGCGATGAATTCCAGCGCGACCGCAGATAATTCCACCCGTTGGGAAATCGGGCCCCTGGACAATCTCCATCAACTCGTCGATCGACACCTCCGGATCATTGATGATACGAATCAGAGCGTCGCACACCTCGCGCAGGTTATGCGGTGGAATCGATGTGGCCATCCCGACCGCGATCCCACTTCCACCGTTGACAAGCAAGTTGGGGAATTTGGACGGAAGAACGGTCGGCTCGTTGCGACTTTCGTCGTAGTTCGGAGCGAAGTCGACCGTGTCGAGCTTGATGTCCTCCAACATCGTAGCGGCCACCTGCGACATCCGCGCTTCGGTGTAACGCATGGCAGCGGGAGGAAGCCCAGCAACCGATCCAAAATTACCTTGCTTATCGACCAACACGTGCCGCATGTTCCACTCTTGCGCCATCCGTACAAGCGTGGGATAGATCACCTCTTGCCCGTGCGGATGGTAATTACCCATCGTCTCACCGGCGATCTTGGCACATTTGGCACGCGCCCCGCCCGGCNCCAAGTTCAGGTCATTCATCGCGACCAGAATGCGCCGCTGCGAAGGTTTCAAGCCGTCCCGCACATCGGGTAACGCGCGGCTCACAATCACACTCATCGCATACGTCAGATAGCTTTCCTTAAGCTCGTCTTCAATCGGTTGGGCCACCACTCGACCCTGATTGGCCCCATCAGCGGGAAGCTCGGCATCTGAAGGCGAGTTTTCGTCTGTGGACAATGCTCAAAGTCCCTTATTAACAAGAAGTTACGACCACCCGAGCGACCCCAGAAAGGGGCCCTCAGTTTACCATTTTTGTAAATTTTCTACAACTGGGCAAAACAGTCGCAATCCTTTTTCATTAAAGAGTTTAGGGCCATCGATTGACAACCGCCCCAGAACCCGGGAGTTGCATTCTGCAGGCCCCCTCGGTCCAATCAAAACCGATCCGTGGAAGCGTTCGATTCCGTTCCTTGACGAGGTGGTTATGCACTGCCGAGATTGGCTCATTTGCGGTTACGTGGCGCTGTTACCGACAAGCCTGTGGGGGGATGAAAAACCGACCGACCTGATTCTCGCCACCTGGAATCTGGAGTGGTTTTTCGACGATTATCAGGGGGACAATCAGAGCGAGTTGGCCAAGAACATGTCGGCACCCAATCGGTCCGAGTGGGAATGGAAACGAGACGGCGTTGCAGCCGCAATCGCGGAAATTCGACCCACGATCATTGCCTTGCAGGAAGTGGAGAGTCGCCGCGTAGCCTGGTACTTGACTCAGCGGCTCAAACAAGCCCACGGACTGACGTATCGGATCGCGTTTGTCGAAGGGTCNGACACCTTTACCGAACAAGATGTCGCCATACTGTTTCAAAGTGGCCTCGTCTCTTTTGGGCGTCGCGAACAATCGAGCGAAATGTTTCGAAGCAAGCAGTTCTACAATCTTTCGAAACATCTGGTGGCGCGATTCGAATGGGGCCAGGGGGACGAGACCGAGACCCTTTCGCTGATCAACGTCCACCTGCGCGCCCGCGCCGAAGTCGCTCCGATTCGCGAACGTCAGTGTCGGTTGATCCGACACTGGACCCGCGAGGCGGTTCTCCGAGGCGAGAACATCGTTGTGCTGGGCGACATCAACACCGAAACCACGTTCTCCGATACCCCNTCGAAGTCTGACGTTGGCATNTTGCGGGGTTTGACAACGCCCGACACCGGCGATGACCTATTCGACCTGCACCAATTCCTGCAGCCCAAAGCACGCGTCAGCCATTTACTGGCGGGCAAACAATTTGACCGAGTGTTGGTCAGCCAATCACTGCTAGACAACCGGGCTGGCAAACAGGATCTAGTCTTCGAGTCGATCCAAAGGCGGAAGGATCTGGCCGTTCGTGGCGCCAACGCTGACACCAACCACTGGGACATCTACTACCAAATCCCGCAGGCGGAACGCGACCTCAGCGACCACTATCCTCTGGTAGCCAGATTCCGATTTCGGTAGGGGCGAAATCGTGTTTCGGCCGAGGACCGATGTCGGTCTCGCGAGTCCTTGACGCGATCGCTCCCGCGCTGCAACTGAGCCTCTCAACAACCACGNTGTTTCCCTCAAACGAAAGTGATTCAATGACTAGCAAACGGCTACCGAATAAAGTGGCTTTGATTACCGGCGGAAGTAACGGAATTGGGCGCGCCACTTGTCTACGGTTTGCCGAGGAGGACGCCTCCGTCGTGATCGCCGATCTGGATGAGCCTGCCGGCTCCCAATTAGCGGAACAGCTTCAGCGACAGGGAGGGCGAGCGCTGTTCGTACGAACCGATGTATCAAACGAAGAGAGTGTCCGAAATTTAGTCGAACAGACGCTGACTGAGTTCAGCTCGATCGACATCTTGATTAACAACGCAGCGGCCTTCGTTCTGCGTGGAATCGATGCTAGTATCGACGAGTGGAAACAGGTGCTGGGTGTCAACGTCGTGGGCACCGCACTGGTTACCAAGCACGTCGTCCCGGAAATGAAACGCGCGGGAGGGGGAGCCATTGTCAACTTAGGATCGATCTCCAGCTTCATCGCGCAACCCGAATTCGTTACCTACAGCACCACCAAAGCAGCGATTTCAAATATGACTCGCTGCTTAGCAGAAGACCTAGCAGACAGCCAAATTCGCGTAAATGCTGTTTGCCCCGGAACGGTTTGGACGAGGATCGTCGAAGACCTGACACGCCAACAGGGGCTCGACCGAGCGGCCGCCGATGCGCATCCCGATTGGGGAGCTGCTCACATGCTGAAACGCATTGCCGAACCGAGAGAAGTTGCCAATGCAATTCTCTTTCTCGCGTCGCAGGAAGCCTCGTTCATTACAGGCGAAAACCTGATGGTCGATGGCGGCTATACCGCCCGCTAGGTCGACACCATCACCGGTCCTGATTTGAATCAGGATCACGCGAGACACCAACACGTCGATGGACCTAAAGAGCCACCCAGACTAACGATTGACGTGGTTTACAACTGCCCCATCAGTCGGGCTTCATCNGCAATCTCACGATCGAACTCATAATCGTAGAAGAGTCTCGCAACGCGATGCGCCAAAACGTCGGTAAATGCGTTTCGAAAACGCCCTTCGGTCGTGCTTGCGGTCGATTGTCCGCCGTTTTTGGGGAACATGATGTCAAACAGATTTTCGTCAAGCAGCACATCACCCCCATTCTCCATATCCAAAACTTGAACCCGCAAATCNGCGCGCCCGCGGAACAATGTCTGACCATCGTGCAACCGAAAAGAGGCCATTTGGATCGCGACGACAAGTTCCGCGTCCAGACCTTTGCCCGCCTCTCGAAAATCGACCGAATCCCAGTCGTGCTGGTCGATCCAATCGATCACTTTGTCTTGTGAAATCGTCTTGACTTTTCGGACATGCTGCTTGAGCTGTAGCTCCACTTTCCGCGCCAGGTGCTCGGCGGGACTCCCCGGCACATAACCAACCGATTCGGAAACGCAAATCACTGCGATACGCTTGCCTTTCAGCGCATTGGTTTTCGCCGGAGTGACCTGGGGCCCCTTGATCAACCATGTCAGAGACATGATCGGGGACAGGCAACCCGTAGACGCTACCAGCAGCCCCAAAAACACAAAGCAGATCGTGGTTTGAAATCGACCAGCTCGCATGCTAACTCCCTGTCGTGTCGGTACCATCAAATCATCCCCTCCCGCCAAATCATCTCTTCCGGCAGGTCGACATCAGCCCGCGGGCCTCTCACCCAACCCACCACCAACGCAGCACCCAATCGACGAGCGTGGCGACCACTATAAAGCCGCCGACGAACACTCCAACCCATCCCTTCGGATTCCACCAAACCCAAGTTCCCCTGAGTCCAGAAGCCAGCAACCAAGGGCCACTCATCATCGCCANCACGGCCAGCGACACTCCACCGACATTCGACTTGGCGGCCGACAGCAACTGGCCGCGGACTGTATGCGACCACGATGTCGTCATGCCACACGACGGGCAACGTATGCCAAACACGGCGGAAAAGGTGCAGGGCGGCAAACCCAGTTGGCGATGGGTTCCAAAACCCCGCGGGTCGGGCTCGAGCCAAAACGCCACCGCCAGCAAACCCAGCAGTCCACTTCCCCCCAGACAGCACAGCACGCGCTGTCGAAAAGCCAATGGCCACCGAAATTTCGCNGAGGGTGAAATCACTCGTCCGGAACCGCGGCGGGAGAATAGCGACCCCAAAGGGGAAACGCAAGGTGAATTTTCATGGTCGGTTCGAAACGCGACCCGATGGACTGGTGTTAGGTCATCGGTTGCGCAGCTCCCTCGGTCANAACGAGGCGCTCGATCGACGTAGCGTGACCGCTCGCGGGGTCCACATCGACAATCGTGCCGTGCAACCGTACGTCCCCGCTGGCAACGTCGAACGGAGTCGGCCAGAAGTGGAGTGTCGTATCTACAACGCGATCGATGCGACGCCCCAGAATGCTCAGGTGCGGGCCGGTCATCCCCACGTCGCATTGAAAGGCCGTACCCGCCGGAAAAATCTGCTCATCGGCTGTCGCCACGTGGGTATGAGTCCCCAGTACGGCAGAAACCCGACCATCCAGATAACGCCCCATGACCTGCATGTCACTGGTAGCTTCCGCGTGGAAATCCAGAATCCGCACCCGTACGTCACTGGGAAATTCCTCCAATACTCGGTCGGCAGCGGCCAACGGACAATCGACGGGCCGCATAAACACCCGGCCTAACAAACTGAACACGCCAACAGAGACCCCGCTCTGGGTGGGCAATACCATTGAGACGTTGCCGGGAGCGGTGGGGGGGAAATTCGCTGGTCGCACAATGTTCGTTTGATTCTCAAGCGTCTTTCCTATTTCTTTCCGTCGGTAGACATGATCCCCCAATGTGATCCCGTCGACTCCGGCATCGATCAACCGCTGGTAGATCGTCGGAGTGATGCCAGACCCTGCGGCCGCATTCTCCGCATTGGCAATCACCAAATCGAGCGCCCTTTGGTCTCGCAACTTGGGCACACACTGGCAGACAATTCGGCGCCCCGGTTCCCCCACGATGTCGCCAATCAGCAGGATGCGCACGGTGAGAATCTCGGTGGCAAGTTGAGAATCGGAACCCGATGCAGCCATTATCGCTTCGTCTCTGCGATCTCGACCGTTCACGACGGCGCGCATGGCGATCTAGTTCTACTCACTGAAACGCTCAGGGTACAGTCCCGAGTCTCGGCCAGNCNGAGGCCGCGTCGCTACGCGCTTTACTATCGGGCGAGTTCGGTGAATCGCGATTCCCGTAGTACCGTCACCTTGATTTCCCCGGGATAGGTCAACTGGTCTTCAAGCGCCTTGGCGATGTCTCGGCAGATCTTGGCCGCTTTCTGATCGTCGGTATCGCGGGCGCTGGCAATGACGCGCAGCTCGCGACCGGCCTGAATCGCGAAAGCCCGCTCGACGCCGGAAAAACCCGTCGCCAGGGACTCCAACTCCTCCATGCGCTTGACGTAGCGTTCGAGTGACTCGCGTCGAGCACCCGGCCGAGAAGCGCTACACGCATCAGCGGTTGCCACCAACATCGTATAGGGAAACTCGGTGATGATTTCGTCGTGATGCCCCTGGGCCGCGTGAACGACTTCAGGACCTTCGCCGTGGCGTTTAAGTAGATCGGCTCCGATTTTCGGATGACCGCCTTCCAATTCGTGGTCCGCGGCTTTACCGATGTCGTGTAGCAATCCAGAGCGTCGACCAATCTCACCGCTCAAACCGATCATCTCTGCCAGCATTCCAGTCAGAAAAGAGACTTCAACGCTGTGCCGCAGAACGTTCTGGCTATAACTGGTGCGAAAATGCATACGGCCGAGCATGTAAATCACCCGTTCGTGCAGCCCTTGCACATTCACTTCCTGAGCCGCTTCTTCCCCCTTGCGGCGGATGAACTTCTCGATTTCCTTTTCTGTCTCTTTGACCAGTTCCTCAATCCGCGAAGGGTGAATTCGCCCATCGGCAATCAGCTTGTTCAGCGCCTGGCGGCCAATCTCACGTCGCACTGGATCAAAACCACTGACAATCACCACNCCCGGTGTATCGTCGATAATTACATCAATGCCAGTCGCTTTTTCGAAGGCGCGAATATTGCGACCCTCACGGCCGATGATACGACCCTTCATGTCATCGCTGGGAATATCAACCGTACTCGTTGTGCTCTCAGCCGTATGCGCCGCGGCGTACCGATATAAGGCGGTCAAGAGCATGTCCTGCGCCTGCTGATCACAAATCTCCGAGATCTTCTTTTCGTGATTGAGAATCAGCGCCCCGGTTTCATTNTGCAATTCCTGGTCGAGCAACTCCAGTAATCGCTTTGTGGCGTCCTCCTGACCCAATCCGGTCACTTCATGCAAACTCTTGCGTTGCATGTCGAGTAAATCCGTCAACTCGACACCCCGACGATTGGCATCCTCCAGTTTGTCGGTCAACCGTCGCTGCGTACCCTCGACGATCTTTTCCTGTTTGCGCAGGTCGTCGGATTGTTGCTGAAGCGTTTCGTCCCGCTTGTCCTGCGCGTGCGATCGATCGCGCAGTTTATCACGGACGGCGGTGAGATCTTTCTCCGCCTCGAGCCTGGCCTGCAGAGCTTGTTCCTTGGCTGAATGTTCGGCTTCACGCACCAGGCCGGTGGCTTTCAATTCAGCTTCTGCGAGAATCCGCTCTCCATCTCTCTCGGCATCCCGTTTCCGCATCCGGTCCATCAGTTTGATCACGCCAAATCCGAGCGCTGCACCGATCGCGAACACGACTAGACCGGGGAGTAACTCCATTTCCATTACGACACGTGGTTCCATTGAAACGCGTCGCGAATCGACCGACCGGCAACCGCACGAGTGCGGTCAACCGCGGGACTCTCTATCTGGCAACTCGACGTGAATCGACTACCAGCGCTGGCATGCTTCTCTGCTAAACGGTCTTCCGTGAAAACCACTCAGTTGATGACCTTGGGAGCCGCGCCACCCGACAGGGTTCGGCGATCTCTCGCAACCAGGTCGATCTGAGAACGAACGAAACGTCAACCAGCCGAGGCACGGAATCCAGAAACATTCAAGCGGCTGCGGCGGTCCGTTGACAACAGATCCGCCGACCGATCGAATTCCCGCCGCACGCAATCGAAGGATTGCACCGCGAGGCCTGGTGAAGACCTGCAGCAGGATAAAAAGAAACTCCACCACTCGGCTACTCCCAAACAACGATGGAATGGCTGACTACCAGTGCAGACGTCGTGTGCCCAGTAGAGTTGTCCTGCGGTTTCCCCTCAGGGTCTCAACGCAGACGCTTGGTGATTCTGAAGTGAAAATCTTTGCTTAAGACACTTTCCGGCGGACGGACCTACGATTGCCCGCTCCGGACAGCGTCTATTGTTGACGAAGGACGATTATCCTGCAACTACCTTAATCCCAAAGGCAGTTTCCACCGACCGTCAATAACCCAGCTCATATCCCATGTGGGCCGACAAGCCGGGCCCGTCCACCCCACTGCCGTGAACGCGATAGCTACGGTCTGAGAGGTTCTCGACCCACAGCGATACCCGCTCAAACGGACTGATCCAGCAACCCGCTCGCAGGTTCAAAGTCCCGTAACCTGGTGTCCCACCAGTGGGAATCCGACGGTCGGTCAGATCCTGAAAGTTCAATCGATCGGCACGCCGCACCAACCACAAATAGCCATCGACGTAGGCACCGCACGCGTCGCGCCAACGCATCCCAACTACCCCTTGTGTGGGCGGAACCCGACTCAATGGCTGCTGAAGCTCCCGATCGACTCCATGGTAATAAGTCAAGTTCCCGTAGACGCTCCAGCCCCGTTCAAGTTCATGTTCCAGTGCCATTTCCAGGCCGTTGATGTGCGCATCGCGGTTCGTTCTGGCAAACAGCGTCGTTCCCTCCAAAACGCTAGCCGGGCTCCGTAAGATCATGTCTTCGATATCCATCCAAAAGTAGTAGATCTCTCCCCGCACCCGTTCACCGTTTAGCTTCACACCCACGTCGTAATTGAGGCTGTTTTCCGGTCGCAAATCGACGCTTGGTGTGTCCACCGCATCCTGCTGTACGTTGTCGTTTGTCGCCGCCAGATCGTCCAGGTTTGGAGCGCGAAACCCCTCGGCAATGGAACTCGACAGACGCAGGTTGCTGCTCAGTGCGTAATTCAAACCGACCGAAGCCGACCAATTGTCAAACGTCGGGTCCACGTAAACCGGTGTCGACGTGCCGTCGACATCGACCGTCGGGGTCGCGGACGCGCCGATCCGCGAGTATCTCAATCCGGCCACACTCGAAAGTCGCTGAGTCCAATCAGCCGACCACTCAGCAAATGTCCCGAACTGATTGTAGATGCCGTCGTTTGGGTACGGTGGAGTTGGTGATCCAACCAGATCACCCGTCGCCGTGGTGACGCGTTCTCTGAATGAGGAGACGTCATCATGGTACATATCGACGCCGTAGTTCAATCGGCCAAACCACCCCAAGTCGCTGGAAAACAGGGCGTTGAATCCCAATACCCAATTGTCGGTCCCCTGTTCGTCAAACGTCGTACGTTCGAAGCGCCGGTCGACCACCTGTTCGCGTTGCCGGTGCAGCGATGTCGTCAGCGAAAAACGATCGAACACGAAGGGGAGTTCCACTCCCTGGTAACGCACATACGCCAGCGATCGCTGTTGCGGGTCGAAGACGGTCAAACGCTCTGGGAACCGATCACTACGGGCAACATCTTCCAGCGCGAAATGCTGTACCGCCAACGTGAGCAAGTATCCATCGTCGATACGATACTCCAATTTCAGATCGCCCGACCATTGCGAAAAATCGGTCCAGGGCTGCCGCCCGAGCGCCCCCCCCCGGTCGAGATTGTTGTAGTTACCGTAGGAAGCCCCGCCGAAGAAAGCTGAATTCCCTATGGTCCCCTCAACGTTCATCCTGGAGTAGTAACCCAGATCCGCGGTGGAAAAGCGGTGAATCCACTGACCGTTCTGACCGTCGTAACTTGATCGATTGACGGCACTGCGGGTAACGACATTGATCACACCCCCCAGAGCATCCGCTCCGTACAAAACCGCTTGTGGACCGCGAACCACTTCAATGTAATCGACCATGCCCGGATCGATGGTGTTGAAGTACTGGTTCGGTCCGAGTCGAAAGGTCGCATTGTTCAAGCGAATTCCGTCGATCAAAATCAGCACCTGCTGCCCCGTCAAACCGCGAACGAACGGCGCCGCCGCGCCGCGCTGGGTACGCTGCATGATGACGCCAACTTCGTGCTGTAATGCCTCGAACATTTCGACCGGTGCTCGCTCCGCAAGTTCACGGCGGTCCACGAGGCTGCGGAACACCGGATCGTCCAATAGCGAACGCGACACCCGTCGACCACGGTCAAACGGAAGAACTCCGCGATCGGCAAAAGGGGGAAAGAAACCCCACCCATCGTCGTCAGAGCCGAACGGGCTTTCCCGTTCGAACAACTCGATCTCCGACGGCTCTTGCGGGCGCACGTCGACCTGCGGAAGGGTCGGCAACTGGGGGCCCGGATCCTGGCCGAACAACGGCCCGATCAGACCCAACACGGTCAGCATACTTCCGGAAAACCAGAACGTCCGTGTCAACATGCTCGCTAATCGCCCGGTACCAAAAGAGAACCAAACGCCTGCCGTTTCTTTTTACAAGCTCCTGGCACAGTCACAGGCCGTCAACTTGTCGGCGCCTCGACTCGATCCAACACCCAGTGGGCGCACGCCGGAGTCGGAGGCGATGGACACCGTTATCGGCTGCAACCGACTGTTCGGATTAGGAAAGATGGCTCGAATGGGGAGACTTTAGGGCCGCCGCCACACTCACTGCTAGCGGCCGTCGTTTTGGTCGACCGATCGGGTTTCTGGAAACCAAACCACCGCGGTCGANGAATCCTCGCGGAATGGGGTGCCGCGACCAGGCGGCAGCCGCGAAGTCTTGCCACACGGAAACACGGCGCCAAGTAACACGGCGCCAAGTAACACGGCGCCAAGTAACACGGCGCCAAGTAACACGGTGCCAAGTAATCGCGCAGCCGGTCGCGCCAAATACGCGTCAATTCAAACGATACACCTCAAAGGGGCGACAGCAGGGGTTTCCGCGGGCGATGTGCATCTCGCAGCTCGCTGGTGCAATGACCACCGACATCACNGTCTCCCAGAACCCATGCTGAGGGTGATCATTGGCGTGGCGGCAGATCGAGTGAGGGTAACCGTCGTGGTCCGACAGCAGTTCCTGCGCGCGTTGCACGTTCAGCGATCGCTGTGANGCATTCAACTGCTGATCGATTCTCTTTTTTCTCGGCCCCGACTCAATGAGCTCATCGAACTGCTCGTTGATCGAAATCAAATCGCGATGCAAACAGTGGTTCGTATGCGTCAGACAGCCCGCATCATCGTCCCTCAACACATGCACCTCATCGATCGTAACCTCCAGATCGGCCGGTCCCTGCGGAGTCGATANTAGGATGTTCGCGGGAACCGCACGGTGGGCGGTTTGNACGGCTGCAATCG
>PADE01000054.1 GCA_002702965.1 Planctomycetaceae bacterium | reverse complement strand
AACTGCGGGCCAAAGTCACCGCTGCCAAATAGAGCGAATCGCAATCGATCGGTCATGGGTTTGTGTTACCCGCGCACCTGGTTGCGCGAAGTTAAAGGAAGAAACCGGAACCAGACGACGTTCTCAATGTTCCCGTATCAGCTTACCGTCGAAAACTGTCGCAGCAATACGGAGCCGGTCGCCTTCCGTCTGACACCGGCAACCGGTGCCGCGCCGGTACGAGCAATACCCAAACCGACAGGTGATCCTGCGCCGGCTGGGCCGCACGACCAACGCGGGGCAAGCGCAGCCATCAGACCGGGACTCGTTATCCGTGCACCCCGGCCTCGAACAACACGCCACGAACCGCGGCGTGAGCGGATGCCGAGTGATCATTCGGCCGTGTCGAGATAGGGATCCTGGCCCATTTCTCGCTGGACTTTCTTACGCTCTCGTTCATGGTACAACAACATCGCGCGGTCACGCAGATGGCGTCGCTCCACCTTGCGCTGCGCTCGCTGAAAGCGAGCGACAAGATGCGTGAGCGCTCCTCGGGCGGAACGCCCGAGTTCTTCCCAGCGAACCGCTTTCTTGGCACCGAATCCCGTCTGCAAAATGTCGTCGTTGAGCGCCAAGAATTGTCGATGTGTCCCGGGGTCGCCCTGGCGTCCGCAGCGTCCGGTCAGTTGACGATCGATCCGTGCCGCATCGTGCATTTCCGTACAAATGACATGCAGGCCACCCGCCTTTGCGACCCCCTCGCCGAGTTTAATGTCGGTACCTCGCCCGGCCATATTGGTCGCCACGGTAACCCGGCCGGCCTGGCCCGCTTGTGAGACAATTTCAGCCTCTTTGGCAATTTCCTTAGCGTTCAGGACCTGGTGCTCAATCCCCGCTTCGTTGAGCAACTTCGACAGCAATTCCGACTTGGTAATCGAACGGGTACCGATCAACACGGGGCGGCCAGCGGCTCTCAATGCGTCCACTTCCGCGACGATCGCCTGCCATTTACCGTCACTGTCACCGAACACGCGAATATCCTGTGCGGCGCGTTGTATCGGCCGGTTGGTGGGAATCCGCAGCACAGGTGCCTTGTAGATCTTGCGGAACTCGCGCGCCGAAGAAACCGCGGTTCCCGTCATGCCGGCCAATTTGCGATAACGCAAAAACAAGTCTTGAACCGTGATACGAGCCGCTTGCCCGGTCGGGACGGTCACTTCCACACCCTCCTTGGCTTCGATCGCCTGGTGAATTCCATCTCGCCACTTCCGCCCCTCGGAAAGCCGCCCGGTGTACTCGTCCACGATGACGATCTCGCCGTCGCGAACTACATACTGCCGCTCTAACAAGAAATCTCGCGAGACCTTAATCGCCCGCTCAACAAACTCGTAGAGGTCGATGAGCCCGACCGTCCGCAGCGCCGCTGGATGGGGTAGATTCCGCACCAACTGTCGACCGTCCAGTGTCAGGGTAATACGCCGTGTTTCCTGATCGGACTCGTAATGCTCGTCTTCCAAGAACTGAGGAGCCTGGGCGGCCGCCCAACTGTAACTGGCTGCGACTTCCTCCTGAATTTGGTCCCCCACCGCGCTGATGATCAACGGTGTACGGGCCTCATCGATCAAGATACTGTCGGCTTCATCAACCACAACAAAGTGAGGACTTCGCTGCACCGGTTGCTCGCCCGATTCATCCCAGCGGTGACTGCTCCCGGCGCCCAAGAAGTCGTCCATGTTCCTTCCCATCCGTCGCAACAACAGGCGATCACGCAGAAAGTCAAAGCCAAACTCCTTGGCCGTACCGTACGTAATGTCACAGCCGTAGGCCGCGCGCCGCTGATCGGGGATGTGCTCGGTTAATACCACACCGACCGTCAGACCCAAGGCCTGAAAGATCGGACCCATCTCCTGGCAATCGCGTTCGGCCAAATAATCGTTGACGGTCGCCAGATGCGATCCTTTGCCGGCCAGCGCATACATATAGAGCGGCAAGGTCGCGGTCAGTGTCTTGCCCTCACCGGTTTCCATCTCGGCGATCGAACCATCGAACAACGCGGCGCCGCCGATCAGCTGCACGTCAAAATGCCGCAGGCCGATCTTCCGGCGAGCTGCCTCTCGCACAAGCCCAAACCCCTCCGGAACCAATTTCGCGAGTCTCTCACCGCTCTTGGCGCGATAGCGGAGCCCCAAGCTGCGCTTGCGCAGCTCTTCGTCCGGGAGTGCGGTTAGTTCCTGTTCAAGTTCCGACACCGCGGAGCACAGCCGGCGCCAACGTCCGAAACCTCTCGGTACAAAACGGTCCAAAGCGCTCATCAGTGAATTCGCCCAGACGCTCTACCGTCGGCGTCCGCCGAGCTCGGATCTCGGGTCGCCGGTGGTGGCAGATACAGGTTGATTGACGGTCTTGAAGCAAGCCGCTGTTCGATCGCCGAGTCGCAACGCATATCACACGGATGGCTTGTACCGGGGAATTCGCGCCGGAGCCAACCCCGACCTGCGCGGTGACTTGTGACAGCCGTAAGACGCTGTCTGACAACGCCAAATGGAGTCGATCGATGCGGCCCGGCAAGATCGGCCAAATAACTCGGAACGGGTGAAACGGCACGATTTGGCGCCGGCAAAGGTGGTTGCTGGATTGCTCTGACCATTCTGTAATTCATTGCGAGCCTATGACTTATCGACGGTTTTGAAAGCCCGCTTGAAGCTCTGCACGCCAGTCGGCGAAAACACCGCCACCTGTGCGCCAGCCCGAATTCACTAGGAACCGGCCAGACTGTCATATTTAGTTTAATCGTCAACATCCATGATGCCGACATAATCGAACAAAGCAGATTCTTTTCAAATACGTTGGTGCTTGGAGATTTGGGGGAATTGGGATGCTTGTGTCGATCCTGAAACGCATTACCCGGAGGCGCTGAACCGGTCCGCCGGCACAGCGATTCCAGCCAAATCCTTACGAACCGTGAGTACCCGACAACTGAGGTAAGCCAGCAGTGAACGCAAAGTCCAAGCTCGTAGTCTGGGCCCTNACACTGATTGTTACGGGCGCTCTCGGACGGGCAGCGGTAGCTCAAAGTACCGGTCGCGGTTCTCTCTTTGCGCCACAGGGCCCGGGGCCGCGGTACGTGTCCGCAGATGNCGNCNCGGGNTGCACCGATTGCGGTGCCAGCTCGAAGCGCCAATGCGGTTGCGGCCTGGCATTTTTTTGGAGCGGATGGGGAGCCATCGACTATCTGATGGGCTGGAGCAAGGGTCGCTCGATGCCCGCGGCGGTGACCACCAGCAACCCCGCTGACGAGGGGATCCTGGGAACCGCGTCCACACGAATTCTAATGGGTAACGAGCGCGTCGGTCTGAACGCCGGCAGTGGTGGCAAGATGGACTTCGGTGCCTGGCTAGGGGGCCAAACACAAGTCGGGCTTGGCATGCGGTTTTACGGCTTTTCCGCGGACGCGGGTGACTACCAGGTGACTTCCGATAGCTCCCAGTTACTAGCCCTACCTTTCTACAACACGCGGGTCAACGCGGAAGACGCGCGACTGATCGCTACCAGCGACGGTGTTGGCGCCGGCACAATCAANATCGATCACGACACCACCGTGATGCAAGCGGAAACGTACCTGCGGGTACCGATGTCCGAAGGAAAGGGTTGGAGATTTGACATGGTCGGCGGATACCACTACTCCCGCGTGGCCGACCAACTGACTCTCGACGCGTTTTCGGAAGACCTGGACGGCGGATTCCTACAAGGAATCGGAAACACGCGCCGGGTCACCGATGTGTTCGATGCCACGAACGATTTTCACGGGGGTTCACTGGGCCTGCTCGGCCAGATACATCATGACCGAATGGTATTCAGTATGCTGGGCAAGATCAGTGGCGGAAACATGCACCAAAAGGTGCGGATCACAGGACGGCAGGAAAACACCACCCCGGTCGGTGGCAACGACGTCTTCAACTCGGGGACGTTTGCCTTGAATACCAACACCGGGCGTTACGAGCGAGACGTGACCGCGGTCATCCCCGAAGCGCAATTCACCTTCACCTTCCTGTGGCAGGAAAATGTAAGTTTGAACCTGGGTTATGCGTTCAGCTACTGGTCGGATGTGGTGACCGCGGTCGATTCGATCGACCGGAACGTCAACCCGACACAATTCCAGGACAACCCGCTGTTCGGATCGGCCGATCCCCAATTCACCCTCAAAGACACCGATTTCTGGGTCCAGGGCCTGGTCATCGGTGTCACGCTGGAACGCTGACCCCAGCCNGTCGAAAACCGATCGGGCGGCAGCGCTCNCAGCGCCGCCTAATNCCCTCCGCACCAGTTCCGAGACCCGCCGGCGACGGGCCGCGCTGCAACGACCGCAGCGGCGTTCCCACCTGTGTCGTTTCCACACGATTGAACCCACCCCTCGTGCGCGCGTCAGGTTCACGCTTGGTGGCAGTTTGCTGCGCCAACTGAAAGCGCACAGAGGAACCGTCTACTGGGTGATCGGGTGCGGAGCGAGCAGATGGGAGCGAGTGACCCCAATCGGGCTAGCGGCCACAGCGGACATGACGGCAAACCAACTCGCAAAGTGAAAAGCCCCCGCGGGCCTGTTTGAAGTCTACGAAAAAACAAACCCCGGATATCCGCCTGCGGCCACCGCTTGGCATTTTTCGACGTAGGAGGGGAATCCCGGCAAAGGCATGAATGCGCGAGGCTTTCCGGGCACGTTTGCACCGAGGTACCATGACATACATGTCGGGTAGAGCGTCGTATCTGCAACGGNGTTGACGTGCTCGACCCATGCCTCCGCGGCCGCATCGGTGGCCTCAAGACAACGATCGCCATGTTCTCTCATGAAGTCGATGCAATCGCTGATCCAATCGACGTGTTGCTCGATGGCGACCACCATGTTGGTCAGGACCGAAGGACTGCCCGGACCGGTGATCGTGAACATATTCGGGAATCCAGGCACGCTTAGACCCAGGTAGTTCCTAGGCCCCACCGACCACTTCTCGCGCAAGCTAAGACCATCTCGCCCACGGATGTCGATCTTCAGCAGCGTACCGGTCATGGCATCGAATCCGGTCGCGAAAATAATGCAATCCAGTTCGTAGCTCGCGNTTTTCGTCCGCACCGCGTTGGCGGTGATCTCACCGATCGGGNAAGCATTAATGTCGACCAGTTGGACGTTCGACCGATTGAACGTCTCAAAGTANCCGCTGTCGAGTACCGGCCGTTTGCAAGCAATCGTATGTTGCGGGCACAGCAGCTCGGCAACTTCGGGATCTCGTACGATCTCTCGGATTTTCGTCCGGACGAATTCCGCAGCCGTATCATTGGCCTGCTGGTTTANCAGAATGTCGTTGAAGCTACCAAAGAATGAGAAGCCGCCGAGCTCCCACCGTTCGCAATAAATGCGCTGGCGTTCCTCGAAATCGACCACTAGTGCGGAAAGATCGTTGCCAGGAATGTGAGAAAGTTGCGCGGATGGTTGTAATCGATTGCGCGCCCGGAACCCTGCATAATCCGCCTTGATGTCAGCGACCATCTTGGGATCGACGGCCCGATTGCCGGCGCGAACAGAGTATTGAGCGGTCCGCTGAAAGACAACAAGTTTCGCGGCCTGTTTGGCGATCACCGGTATCGACTGAACTGCCGAGGATCCGGTGCCGATGATACCGACGCGCTGTCCGGTCAAGTCGACCCCCTCATGTGGCCAACGCGCTGTGTGATATGTCGGGCCTGCAAACGAATCCTTTCCCTCGATCCTGGGAAAGTTGGGTGTTGACAGACAGCCAGTGGCCATAATCAAGAACTGCGCCGTGAACTCCGTCGAATCATCGGTACGCACCTCCCAGCGACCGGCAGATTGGTCAAACGTCGCTGCTTCCACGCGCGTGTTGAACAACATGTCACCGCGCAAGTCAAACCGTTCGACCACATGATTCAGGTACTGCAAAACCTCAGGTTGCCTCGCATATCGCTCGGGCCACTCCCACTGTTGCTGAAGCTCCTCAGAAAAACTGTAGGAGTACTCCATCGTATCGGTGTCACAGCGGGCGCCCGGGTAGCGATTCCAATACCACGTCCCGCCCACATCGGATCCCATCTCAATCACACGTGCGTGTAATCCCAGCTGGCGCATACGATGCAGCATGTAGATTCCCGAGATCCCGGCACCTACGATGATGACGTTGAACACCCGCTCATGCGCGTTCGGCGAACCGTCGTTCATCGCCGTTTCTCCCGCCATGATTCCAACATCACCCACGTTTTCATGGGAGCTGCACAACCATCGCTGCGCCCTCGCCTGGCGAGTAAGGGGCGTTCTGGCCCCGGNCCGATCCGGGGATTTGCACTCGGCGATCGTCGCAATCTCTCGCGGAGCGGCTGTGCAGTTCGCGTCTCACCGTACACGAGATCGCGACCGCGTTCTNGTTCCTCGGCAACCAGCAACCGCTTGCCAAGCTGACCCATGTTTGCCTTCGCGGCTAGCAGTTCGGCGAGCCAGCGCGGGCATCCTTCACGGGGATTTTGAGACCTTCACGGGGATTTTGAGAAACCGCCCGGCGGGCGCCNAGAAACTCAAATCACTGTGCGGGATGGGCACCGCTCGAGCGACGCCCCAACCATCGATCGCGCGAGCCCTGGGAACCCAATGTCGCCGAGGCGGGGCTGATGAAACTGCCAGGCCACCAGGTTACCATCTCTGGCGGCGCGGTTCGGAGTGACCCCAACTCTGGCAGCGCGGTTCGGAGTGACCCCAAACAAACGCCACTGCGACCACCCCGGCTGTCGATCGAACGGNGGCGGTGGAATCGACCTCAGCCTAGGTCCANGCCTCTAACACCGCGTCCACCGCTGCNCTGTAGCCTCCGGACGCTTCGGCTCGCAGACGATGCGATAACAACTCGGCATCTCCGACCACGTCGGCGTCGGCTGGGAGTGGCTCGGACTCGCCCTCTGCGGGCGCCGCATAACCGAGTTGATTCAGCAGGTCCTCGAGCAGGCCATCGTATTCAATCACGGCCTGCCCAGAACGGAGGCCGAGCACNCTGAAATCGGTGTTCTGCTCAAAATCAACCGTCCCGGTATGTGTCGTGTTGTCGTTCTCGACGACCGTGACCAGGACCGAATTGTAGCCACCGCTGAGGTCCAGCGTCACCGACTTGGCGGCGAAGTCCCCGAACACGCTGTCCCAGAAGGCGTCCCCGGAGAGACTCGTCAAGACGCGAAAACCGTGGACGTCGGACGAAGCCAGCGAGCGGCTAAAGGCCCAGGTTGGCCAACCAAATTCTGCGAAATTGCCGACCGCAGCGGCGCCGCCAAACAGCCCGATTTCAACCTCGAAGGTGTCGTTGTCGGCCACCGCCATGCGGAACTGACCCGGTTCACTATCGAGCGGGTTGGCCACTCCCGGCGTGAGCACCTGCTCTCCGCTGTCGCCAATATGGCCCGCCTGACCGGCCGTGACAATGTAACTGCGGCTAGGCGCCAGAGGCTGACCCTGGTCGTTGGTGTCGAAGCGGTAGAACCCGGTCGCGTCGCTCAGCTGGCTCAGGTTCACGTCGCGGCCAAAGGCATCTTCACCGGTCAGCGTGACCTCCACGCCACCAAAGCCAAACTCTCCTGCATCTCTCGCGCCATTGTCATTCTGGTCGTAGTAGATGTAACCAGAGACCGAATTTGGCAGGAACTTGATNACCCGCAAATCGACCGTCTCGGTGTCGGTCAACGGATCGTCCGCGTCGTCGTCGGTAATCGTCATGTCGAACCGAACGGTTCCTTCGAAACCGACCGGCGGATCGTACTCGAACGCCTCACCTACCCGGGTCAAGGTGCCCGTCTCGCACGGTCCGACCTCACACTCAACCAGCGTCAGGCCGCTGAAACTAACGATCGACAGCGTTTGGAAATTCTCGTTGTAGGGCGAATCGGCTACCGCGCCAGGCAAATCGTTCGCCAGCGGGTCTACCACCTGCACGCCACCATCGGTCAAGATAAAGATCGTGTCGTCGATCGCCTGTGGTGCATCGTTGACCGCGGTCACGTCGATCGTAATCGTGGCGCTGCTGGACAACCCCGACGGGTCGGTAGCGGTAAAGGTAAACGAATCGACGCCAAAGAAATGGGCCGCCGGACTGTANGTGAATCCACCGTCACCNAGCAGCGTCAGGGCCCCCTGGGCAACATCCGTATCGATCGCAAAAGAGAGCGTGTCGGCCGTGTCCGGATCACTGGCGTGATCCTGCAGCGATCCGGTCAGCGAGTTGTCTTCGCTGGTGCCGAGCGTGGCATCGACCGNCTGCGGCGCGTCGTTAAGCCCCGTGACGGCGATCGACACCGTCCCCGTATCGGTCCCGTTCGGGTTCCCGTTGACGAAGTCGGTAATCGTGTACACAAAGGTATCGACGGTCTGCTGACCGGACGCCAGTGCGTTGAGAACAGCAGACGTTCCCGGCTGGTAGGTGAAGTCCCCGTTCGCAGAGAATGACACACTGGCCCCGTTGCTCGACAGCTCGACAGCGGTGACCTCGATCGGGTCGCTCTCGACGTCGCTGTCCACGCCGTTTCCGTTGTCGACCAGTAGGTTCCCCGACACGTCGGTCTCTTCGTCCGTGGCAAATCCGCCGTCGTCCTCGGCCGTCGGCGGATGATTGGCCACGACGGTGATCGACACCGTCGCCTCTTGGCTGGTCAGGCCTCCCGGATCGGTCGCCTCGAAAGAGAACTCGACCAGACGAGAATCGCCAGGCTGCAGCGTGTCAAAGTCATCTCCCGGATCAAACGAGAACGTGCCGTCCCCATTATCGCTGACCGCTCCGTCCCCGCTGGGCAGATCTACGGTGATGGCAATCGTCAGCTCGCTGACGGCATTGTCGACATCCTGCACCGAAAACGCGTGATCGCTGGCCGCCTCGCGGGTGGCCACCAGACTCGAGTCGCTGGCTACCGGAGCATCGTTTACCGCCTGGACGTTGAACGTGATCGTGGCGCTGGCGATCGCGTCGTGTGGATCGGTGGCGGTAAAAGTAAACGAATCGGTGCCAAAGAAATCGGTCGCCGGCGCGTAACTATAAGCGCCGCCCGAATCGAACGACAAAACCCCGTTGTCGACGTTGTCGTCAACCGAAAAGGAGAGTGTGTCGGTCGCGTCGGGGTCGACGGCGTTGGTATTCAAATCGCTGCTGTGCGTCGCCTCCTCGTCCATATTGATCAGGTCGTCGGTGGCGCTGGGAGCATCGTTGGCTCCGGTCAACGTCACGGTTACCGTCCCCGTCGCTTCTCCGCCAGGGACGTCCTTGATGGTGTAGGTGAACGTGTCGTCCGCCNGCTCTCCCTGGGCGATCGCTTGCGCCCCGGCCGCGGAAGTCGGATCGTAGGTCAGTACGCCCTCATCGGTGATACTGACGACGGCTCCCAGCGTACTGGTCGCGTCAAACGCGCTCACCGAGAACGCATCCTCCTCGGGGTCGCTGTCGGCGCCGGCGCCGTTGTCAATCAGTACGTTCAACGTCCCGTCGATCGTCTGATCTTCATGACCGACGAAGGCGTCGTCGATCGCGACCGGCGGCTGGTTGTCGACCAGATTGACAACCACCGTGGCCGTCGACTGCTCTCCAGCACTATCTTCGATTGTGACATCAAATTGCCCCGCCAAAATCACCTGGCCAATCAAGTTGGCCGGCGGTGTGTATTCGACGGTCAGGCCGTCCGCCGCGATTTCAACCGTCCCCTCAATCGAGCTGGTATTGCTGAGCTCNACGACTGACAGNGGGTCGGGAACGTCGGGATCGGTATCATTGGCGAGCACATCGAGTTGGACCGTCACCCCTGTATTGACCGCATTCAAATCATCGTCGTTCGCGGTCGGCGCATCGTTGGCACCGGTCACCGTCACGGTCACCGTCGCCGGTGCACTTTCGGCGTCATGACTGTCCGTAGCGGTGTACTGGAACGTCACATCACGAGTCGCAGCTGCGGGTAGATCCTGGAAGTCGCTACCCGGATCGAAACTGAACGTCTGGGTGCCATCGGTGGATGCGGCGCCTTCCGACGGTGCAACGCTAATCGCATAAGCCAAAGAAGCGGGCGTATCATCGTCATCGACATCGTCGGCATCAAAATTNCCGGCCACCGCAGCGCCGTCNTCGGTCGCNGCCACATCGGTCACGTCCACGGCCACCGGTGTGTCGTTGACATTGAGCACGGTAACCGTCACNTCGGCCGTATCACTGTTGCCAANATTGTCTTCGATCTCGTAGCCGAACGAGACTTCGCCGGTAAAGTCCAGCGGCGGTGTGTAGAGGATGAAATCGTCTGTTGGATCGGCAGTCGTGCCATTGTCATCGATGGTCGCGGTATGTCCCAGTGGGACGTCCAGCACCTCGGTCAGCTGAAAACTGGTCGCGGAATTGNTGATCGAAAACNTCAGATCCTGGTAGACGACTTCCTCGACGCGATCGACCTCCAGAGCCCAGTTGTTCGCGGTGGCGAGCACGACGATCTCGCTGGCCGGCGAAAAATCAGACGGGCTGGGGGTGACCGTNGCATCGCCGCTGATGATCCCATCCCCGTTGGCCAACACATCCAGAGGGCTCGTTTGGTCTTCCAGCACCTCAATCGAATCGTCGACCGCCGCCACCGATTTAGCGATCGCCGTCGTGTCGGCAACGAACTTCTCGACGGGCCCAAAGCTGAGCGTCGTGAAACCGCCGAACTCGTTGATCGCCCCGGCACCGACAGGGAGCGCCGTCCCGGCAGGAGGAATCAAATCGATGTCATCGAGGTCGGTCAGAGTCCCGCTAATCCCGTTGGAGTATGGGAAATCGATGTCGGCAATGCCGACACTACTGTCCGGATCCTCGAACGTCACCTCGAAATCCAGCTCCGTAAGGACGCCCGCTTTGGCGGTCGAGGTGCCCTCCTTGATCTCGATCTGAGCCGCGTCGAAGCCGATATCGATGTAGATCGCGCCCACTCCAAAATTGCCGTCGATGGGGACCGATGTTTCGTCGCGGATGTCTTCCACCGTGGTTCGTAGCACGAACTCCTGCCCCGCCGTGATCTCGGTCAGAGGGTTGTTCAGACTGGGATTTGCGGCATCCAGCGCGTACAGTTTGACGCGCACCCACTCTCCGCCGCCCCGCGGCTCACCCTCGGCGAGCAGGTGCAAACCACTCAGCGCGTCCGCCGGTGAAAGAAAACCGTCGCCGTCTACATCCCAGTAGAAAACCGAGTTCGCTTCCCCTTCGGCCCCGTTGGTCGGACCGGGGGCAAGTTCGCGAGCCCCGTTGCGATTCAATTCCGCAACGACCTGGATTACATCGTTGGGCGCCCTCAATCCGTCTCCGTTGACATCGCCCGGATCGAATGCGTTGTGCCAGGGATTGAGCGGGTCGGCCGCCAGCAAGAGGCGTTTCTCGAGCGGCTCTGCCTGCAGGAACTTATTCCTTAAACCATTATTATTAAACGTTTTACAGCGTCCCTTACGGTCGCGGTCAAACTTACCCCAGCGTGATTTTCTCATGTTTGTTTCGATGCCTCAAGCAAACACAATTCGGACAGGCTGAGCGGCTTTAGACCCCTCTGCCTTTCGCTCGAACCCCCTAGCCAAGCGGCCGTCGGCGCTGACGAAAAATCGCTAATTTAAGAATAATAGGAAAAATGCGCACAATGACACGTCCCAGGTTAGTTCGCCCCTCGATCGATTGCAAACAATTTGCGTTTTGACCCAATATCGGACACCGCGCATACAAAATAGCGAAATTAGGAGATTTATTCGCCGTTCAGCAGGGAGTGCCTGACGCTGGCCTACGAGTCTCGTTGACCATCACAATGCGCATAACCGGCATAATCCCTTCACGGCACATCAGGCTTATCGCCGTTTGAACAGACATTCCTTAAGCCACTTCGCCGGAATTTCGCTAAACCCAAACGAGCGACCAAGCGAGGTCGCATGCGGCCGCTAGCAAAACATTGGGCACCCGGGACCGGCCACCCCTTTTCTCGGCCGTCGACGTACGGCGACTCTGCCACCCGCCGGGTCGATCGCGTGAAGGGGTGTGGTGCCCTGTGGTAGCTCGGCGCCGACCGATCTGTTTGGGCGGATCGGCAAAACCTTCTGTTGATCTAAAAGCCGGTTTGCCGTTAGTCTCCCCGCGCGTAGTCTCCCCGCGCGGCTCCGCTTTCGCGGCGCGGGGGTGGAGACCGTGAAATCTTCGTGGAAGAGGAACCCAAATGAGAAGCTCGCTGGTTAACCGCACCCAGCTGCGTTACCGACGCGCAACCCGATGGGCATTGGCCGTCTTGCTATTTGTGACGGTCGGTACCGCAAAAACGTACGGCGAAGAAGCTGAGTGGATCTGGTCACCCGATCATGACAAAACCGAAGTCCCGGTCGGCTCCTGCTATTTCCGCAAGAGTTTCTCGGTGACAAACCCCACACAAGCTAGCCTCATGATCGCGGCAGACGATTCCTACGAGCTGTACCTCAACGGACGGCGCATAGCACGTGGCGAAGGGGCGCGCAAACTCGACGATATTGACATCGGCGAGTTGCTGAAACGCGGCGTCAATACGATCGCGGTGCGGGTTCGCAACCAGCGCGGCTTCACGGCGGCTTTCGCCGCCCGTGTAATGGTCAAGGAAGACGGTCAAGAATGGTCCTCGTTCTCCACCGACGGTTCGTGGAAAACCAATCTTCGACCGTTTCCGCTCTGGCACACGTCGATCTACAACGACTTTGGTTGGCGGCCCGCGCAGTCCTTTGGGCCGTTGGGGGAAACCGCACCTTGGGATCTGGAAGAGGGCGTTACCAAGGAACAGACCGACCAGGCTGAGCGGTTCCAGGTGCGGCGCGAGTTCAGGGTCGAGCGTGTTTTTGATGGCGCCGATCACGACTCGAAATCGTTGATCGCCATCACGTTCGATGAATTTGGCCGCATCATCGCGTCCGTGGAGCATGGTCCCTTGCTCCTGCTGGACCGCGACGATCCGCAGGGCCCATTGAACAAGGTCAGTGTTTACTGCGATCAAGTCACGCACTGCCAAGGGATCTTGGCACTCAACGGCGATGTGTTCGTGACCGGCGACGGCCCGGATGGCAAAGCGCTCTACCGCCTNTCGGACACCGATCGAAACGGCACGATGGAAACGGTAAAGACGCTGGTCCCGATGCGCGGCGAAGATGGCGAGCACGGGCCCCACGGTATTACCCTCGGCCCCGACGGCCTGTTGTACGTAGTCGTCGGCAATCTCTCGGGCAGCGACCTCCCCTACGAGCTCGACAGTCCGTACCACGATTTTTACGAGGGTGACTTGATCCAACCGCGTTACGAAGACCCCAGTGGCCATGCACAGGGGGTTCGGGCCCCGGGAGGCGTGGTGATCCGGACCGACGTCGACGGCAGCTCGATCCAAATCGTGGCGGGTGGATTGCGAAACGCTTACGATCTGGCGTTTAACCAGTTGGGAGATCTGTTTGTTCACGATAGCGATCTGGAAGCCGATCAAGGAATGTCCTGGTACCGCCCGACGAGCCTTTACCATGTCGTTCCGGGCGGTGAATTCGGCTGGCGCAGTGGCTGGGCAAAGTGGCCCGAACATTTTGTCGATCGCCTGCCGACGATGCTGGAGACAGGCAGGGGTTCTCCCACCGGAGCGGCGATCTACAGCCACTTCATGTTCCCCGAAAAATACCACAACACGTTGTTTCTCGCCGATTGGTCGCAGGGCCGCATCCTGTCGATCCGGTTCAAGCAACAGGGGAGCAGCTACACCGCCAACAGTGAGGTGTTTCTGGAGGGAGCTCCACTCAACGTGACCGATCTGGAAGTCGGACCCGACGGCGGACTGTATTTTGTCACCGGCGGCCGCGGTACCCGCGGGGCAATCTACCGCGTGACCTGGAAAGGGAAGGTCCCCGAATCGGTCACCGATCTGGGCGATGGGATTTCAGAGGCGATTCGCCAGCCCCAGATACAGAGTGCCTGGGGCCGGCAGAACATCGCTCGAGTCAAGCGCGAAATGGGCGACGAGTGGGACCAACGCATCGAAAGCGTAACGCGCAGTGGTCAGAACCCCTGGTATTATCGAACCCGGGCGTTGGACATCATGCAGTTGTACGGACCTCCTCCCAGCACCTCGTTGCTGATCGATTTGGCGGCCGATGAGAGCGAACTGTTGCGTGCCAAAGCGGCCGATTTGATGGGGTTGCACACCGATGACGCCACGCAAGAAAGCTTGATCGAGCTCCTCGACGATCCCAACCGAATGGTGCGCCGCAAAGCGTGCGAAGCACTCCTGCGAGCGGATCAATCCGCACCTCTGGAGTCGCTGTTGCCGATGCTGGGATCGGACGATCGATATGAAGCCTGGGCGGCTCGCCGTCTTTTGGAGCGCCTGCCCATCGACGAGTGGCGGACCGAGCTACTGTCCACGGAGGATCACCGTTGGTTTGTCCAGGGCGCCATCGCGTTGATGATCACCCAACCCAACAACAAGAACGCGCAAGCCATCCTCGATCGATTCTTGGCGTTGATGGACGATTTTGTCAGCGACCGGGACTTTGTCGACATGCTACGCGTCGCCCAGGTTGCACTGATGCGCAGCGATCTCTCCACGGACGACATCACAGTCTTCCGTGAACAACTGACCGAGGAATTCCCCGCCGGCAACGGCATCATGAACCGCGAATTAGTTCGGTTGCTGGTTCATATGCAGAGCGACTCAATCCTCGATCGGTTTATCGAGTTCCTTGACAGCGATGCCCCCGACATCGAAAAACTCCACCTGGCCATGCATCTGCGATTCATCAAGAACGGTTGGACCAAAGAACAAAAGCTGAAGTTGCTCGAGCACTTTGACCGGATCCAGCAAAACGGTCAGGGAACCAGCTATACCCTGTACGTGCTTGCCGTCACTGGAGACGTCGCCAGCACGCTGACCGCCAATGAAAGCCTAGAAGTACTGGCCCGTGGAACCGATTGGCCCAACGCCGCGCTGGGCGCGCTATCCCAGTTGCCGAGCGAGTTGACCGCCGAACACCAAGACACCTTGAAAGCCCTCGACCAGGAACTCGAAACGAAACAGGGCGAGGTGTTTGCGCGACTCCGGGCCGGGATCATTGCCGTGCTGGCCGAAAACGGGGACGATGACTCGATGACGTTTCTCCGCCAGCGATGGCGCCAGTTCCCCAATCGTCGTGCCATGATTGCGATGGGCCTGGCGCAGCGTCCGGAGGGGAAAAACTGGCCTTACTTGGTCCGCAGCATCCCCATTCTGGGTCGGGTGAGCGGTAAGGATGTGCTCGAATCGCTCCAGACGGTCCAACAGCGGCCCCAAGACCCGGAACATCTGCGACAGGTGATCCTCTGTGGCCTGCGGCTCGGGGGTGACGGCGGCAGCGTGGCGGCGCAGCTGCTCGCGTTCTGGACAGGCGAGGAAGTTGCGGAACACGGCCAGTCCTGGCAACAGGATCTGGGGAACTGGCAAAAGTGGTTTTCCACCAATCACCCTGAGTTACCGTCCCCGGAATTGCCGCAAGAATCGACGACTGCCCGTTGGAAATTCGCCGAAACTCTCGAGTTTCTGACCAGCAGTGATGGCGGCAGCGGGAATGCTCGGCGCGGTGCCCAGGCATTTGAAAAGGCGCAGTGCAGCAAATGCCACCGAGTCGGCAACCAGGGTGAGACGACCGGCCCCGATCTGACTTCTCTATCCAAACGGTTCAGCACAGGGGAGATCCTCGAATCGACCCTGTTTCCGTCCCACGTGATCTCACCCCAGTACGCGTCCAAGACCGTCCTCACCACCGACGGCCTGAGCTATTCGGGAATGCTCTCGCCAGAGTCCAACGGACAGCGGTTCCTGCTCCGCTCGGACGGGCAAAAAGTGACCTTGCCGGTAGACGACATCGACGAGATTCTGCCCAACAAAAACTCGTCGATGCCAGCCGGGCTGATCGACAAACTGACGCTACGTGAAATCTCCGATCTGTTTGCTTTTCTGATGGGAAAATCACACCCGACGGTAGCCCGTCGCGTGACTGACACGGAAGACAAGTAGCTCCACCTTGCACCCGGCACTGCCGAGTCAGCGACAGCGGGCGCGAGCCGCCGGGCACCCTGCCACCGGTGCGGCACCCATGGGGAACGCGGCAGCGGCTCGAGAGGCCAAAGAAAAACGGGGTCTCAGACGCGCCAAAACCATTTCGGCGAGGTGAATGGCAAGGGGCAAGGCTACCATCCGGCCAAAGTTCGTCAGAGACCCCGCGGGCCAGTCGTGTCGCGGGTCATCCGACCCATCGCTACTCGTTTGCAGATTGCGTGCCAAAGTGGACGATGGGTAGCTGCGAGATCGTCGGCAGCTCTTAATCCGTGTGCCGTCAGCGACTTCCCCGCATGAGCGATCCTCCATCGGGGAGTCGCGCGCCGTCGGCGATCCGCTCGGCGCTGTTTGATTCCGATACATGTGGCGTTGGGGTGTAGCGAATCCATGCAATCCTCCAGTTTCCACCTCAGCCGTTGCACCCCGTTCGGTCTGGTGGCGATCGTCCTACTCGGCGCAGCGCTGCGTGGCTGGCAGTCGGCAGAGAGCCTGTGGCTCGACGAGCTGCATACCGGGTGGACCGTTGCGGAAACCTGGAGCGACGTGCTCCCGCGCGCCCGCATCGGAAATCAGGCACCGGGCTACTTCTGGCTGGTGCGCGGTTGGACCCAGCTGTTTGGCCACAGCGAAATCTCACTCCGGTTCCCTTCGCTGCTCGCCGGCGTACTACTGATTCCAGCCATCTTCTGGGTAGTCAAACAGGGTACCGGCTGCCCGCTGAGTCCATTGCTGTGCGCACTGCTGGCCGCGGTCGACCCCCACTTTGTGTTTTTTTCACAGGAGGCACGGCCCTATGCGCTGGCGCAGCTCGTCGCACTGGGCCAGTACGTTTGTTTCGTCCGACTCCTGGAACACGGACCGCGGACTCGTCTACGGCTGATCTTCATCGCGACCACATTGCTCGGATTCTATCTCCACTACACCACCCTGGTGCTCCTCTCGGGCGAACTGTTTGTCTGGCTGGTATGCGCTGTCTCGCCACGACGTTGGGAGGATGCCACGCCGCACACATCGCATGGAGGGACGTCGTCGCGTCGTCAGCTCGTTCACGCGTACGGGGGTCGCAACCTGACACGAGATCTAACCGTCGTGCTGATCGGCATCCTCCCCGCCTGCCCACACCTATGGAGTATCGCGCAGCGACGGGACAACTGGGCAGCATTCATCGGACAACCGGGCCCCCTGGCCATGATCCAACTGCTGTCTCTCGATCTTTATCTGGGTTTACCCATCGTCTGGCTGGTCATCTCCCGCCTCCGGAAAACGCAACCACCGCAGCGTACCACCCACCGACTGACGTTGGCTTGTTGGTTTGGCGCGCCGCTGTTACTGCTCTGGAGCCTGAATTGGCTGGACATCGTCAGATTGTTCCACCGACGCTATCTGATCGCCGTGGGGGTCGGTCCCCTGCTGCTGGGAGGATTCTGGTTGGCCCGCATGTCCCCTCCAAGCCGTACGCGGATCGCCGCAGCGCTGCTGGTCTTGGCGGTCCTCCGAGGAGGAATGGTGCAACAGTGGATCAGGGACGGCCGGTTGATTGCCGAACGCAACCAGGACTGGCGCGGAGCCGTGGCATTCTTGAACAATGAGGCGGAAAACACCGCCGCGGGTAGTCGCTTGGTTCTGGTGGGAAGTGGTCTGATCGAATCCAACGACCTTCCCAACGGTTCCCAGCAACTTGTCGAGTACTGTCTACTACCGGTCCGCGGGCCGTATCGGCTAGAGACATCGTACCGGCTTGCGCCACTCGCCCGTCACAGCCGCAATCCACTTCCGCCGGCGTGGATCCGCGAGATCGTTCCCGACCGCGGACACTGGGCGCTATTCAACTCCCGCCGCGCAAACATTCAACAACGGATCGCCGGATGGCGGGGACAGTGGCAATCACGTGGTTGGCGGGTGTCGACAACGGCGCGGTCGTTCGGCAGCTTGACGCTTATCGAAGTGCGATTGCAGCGCGTTGTCGTTGCGGCGGCACCAGCCAGCTCACAATCAACTGCCCGCCGTCGGTCGTCTTTCAGGTCGAGCTACCCGCTGCCGACTGTTGCCGCGACGCGTGTGCGGGGACGTACCGGAGGGCCCAGACCAACGAGATTCGCGGGAAAAGTCACCTTGACCGAACCTCTCCTCGGGCCCGTTTTACCGGCATCCAACGACACGACCAGGGTTGGCATTTGCTATACTCAGGCCTTCTCGATCCGACAAAGGACTCTCCGATGGACGCGTTGCAATTGACTCAGGAACTCGTCGGTTTTGACTCGACGAGTTGCCTCTCCAATGTCGCGGTTACCGAACACGCCGAGCAGCGGCTGCGCGAGGCGGGATTTACCACTGAACGTGTCGACTACAACGATCCTGCCGGTGTGCCGAAAGCCTGTGTCGTCGGCAAAAAAGGTCCGGGAAGCGGCGGCGTCGCCTACTTCGGCCATTTGGACGTCGTGCCCGCCGACGACTGGTCGCGCAGCGAGCACGGTCCTTTTCAGCCCCGCGTCGAGGGAGATCGATTATACGGACGGGGGAGTTGCGATATGAAGGGTTCCGTCGCCTGCATGTTAGCGGCAGCGTCACAGCTTTCCGAGACAGAACTCTCTCGACCGGTCTACATTACCTGCACCGCGGATGAAGAAGTCGGCTACGGCGGCGCGCGCGAAGTCGCCACCAGGAGCAAAATTTACGGGGAGATGGTGGCGGGTGAGTCACGCGGGATCATCGGCGAGCCGACGCGACTCAATGTCGTCCACGGTCACAAAGGGACCTACGGAGTCGTCGCTACCTCGCGCGGCCGGGCGGCGCACTCCAGTACCCGTGAAGGCCTGAACGCGAATCTGGCGATGATCCCCTACCTGTCCGAAATCAAGGAACTGTTTGAGGAAACCGAAAATGAGGCCCGGTGGCAGAACACCGAATTCGACCCCCCAACGGTTAGCTGGAACATCGGGATCAACGATCATACCGCGGCGATCAATATCACCCCGCCGCAGAGTGTCTGTACGGTCTATTTTCGCCCGATGCCCGGTATCGATCCCGATGAACTCGTCGAGCGGGCGCGGCAGTGCGCCGAGCGGCACGGCCTCGAATTTGAAGTCCCGCGGGTCGCGCCGCCACTTTATATTGACCCCCAATCACCCTACGTCCAAGAGATGCTCCAGCTCACCGGGGGCCAACAATCGCAAACGGTCTCCTACGGAACCGACGGCTGCATGTTTGCAAAAATGAAATACCTGGTGGTTTTGGGGCCCGGAGACATCGCCCAAGCCCATACCTCGGACGAATGGGTCGAGCTCGATCAGCTGGAGCAAGGTACCCGCTTGTACGAGAAGCTTATTCGGCACTGGTGCTGCTGACGGGTGGCATCAATCACAGGCGTCGCAACGAGCTGTGCGGCAGTACTGCCGCGAGGTCTGCTCCGACTAGATGCCGCGTGATCCGTTCGGAGTCGCTTTCTGGAATGCCCCGCTTTCGATTATGGTGAGGGGCCGCTGAGTCGTTTGTCATAGATTTTGGCCACCGCTTGACTCGATCGGCAGCTCTCGCGAACGGTTCTTCATGTCTGCTGCGCACTTGCGACCCGGGACGTCGCTTCCAAACCAACGAGAATGGCTCGGCACCCTGTTGGCATTGATGCTGCTGGCGGTCGCGCTGCGCGGTGCCGTCGGCTGGGCATTGGCGCAGGAACTCGACCGTGACCCAGACAGTTATCGGCTGATTGCGAACAATCTCGCAGAGCGGGGAGTCTACAGTACCGCGCCACCAGATGAAATCGCGCATCCGACCGCGTATCGACCGCCGTTGTACCCGCTGGTGCTGGCCGGATGTTCGCTCGGAAAAACCGTCAGCAATCGGACCGTAGGATTCCTGCACCTGTTGATGGGGATCACCACCGTTGGCTTAACCTGGTTTCTGGGACGCCGGTGGGGCCTGTCGCGCGGTGCTCTCCTGGCGGCGGTATTGGTTCTCTGCGATCCGCTGCTGCTGTACCAGTCGAGCTTGCTAATGAGCGAAACACTGGCTACCTGCCTGGTCACAATCGGACTGGTCGCGCTCACCCGTGTATCGCAGACCCACACCTGGCAATCAGCGGCCGCCGCGGGAGCACTGCTGGCCCTGTCAGCGCTCTGTCGACCCGCGCTGCTCGTCTGGTTCATGTTCAGCGCCGCGGCCCTCTGGATCCTGCCAATCCCACGCCGCCAGAAATGCACGACAATCGCAGCATTTGGGCTGTGTGGAGCGCTCGTTCTAGCGCCGTGGGTGATCCGCAACGCGTTACAATTCAAACGGCCGATCGTGACAACCACACATGGTGGTTACACGCTTCACCTGGCTAACAACACGAGCTTCTACCGACACCTTCAAGTGGCCCCCTGGGGCGAGGTCTGGGACGCTAGCAGGTTGCCGGAGACCATCGACCAACCAGGACATCCGACCGGGTTAGACGCTCCCGGCACCGAACTGGATCGGGATCGTCGGCACTATCAATCCGCGCTGTCGACGATTCGCGCTGCTCCACGGGTCTTTGCCTGGTCCTGTCTGGTGCGGATCGGCCGCTTCTGGCGTTTGGCACCACATCAAACCGCCGCTGAGGAGTCGCGCCGCCAGCGGTGGCTACGCCACGGAATTGGCGTCTGGTACACAGTCCTGTTCGGTTTCGCCGCTGGGGGAATCTGGAAGCTGAGGAGCGTGTTCTGGCGATCCCCCTGGATCTGGGGTGTCCTGGCCATCGCTGCGCTGACCGCAGTCCATGCCCTGTACTGGAGCAACCTCCGTATGCGGGCTCCGGTAACGCCCTTTCTGTGCCTTCTGGCGGCCCTGGGAGCAACCGCTGATCGGCTTCTAATGAATGAATGCAAAGTCTTCGCTGGAAAGTAGTTGCAAACACTTCCCAGATTCGTGATTTGCCTTGTTCCCCATCCCTTGGCCACCTATAATCCGCCGCCTCGTCGGCGCTGCACCTGGTGTCGTCGGAGGGGATTCGCTGTGCGAGATTTACGGTGCGCAGGACCGTCTCCGGCGATGCCGAGACGGTGAAAGGTGCACCGGTCGTCAGCGTTGACTTCTCTGTCACAAGCCCGCAACGACTCCTTTCAGGCTGGGATGCCGATCCGCTGAAAGCGCGCTTTCTGCCCCCATCAAACGTGCCGCATACCGCCGCGCTACCCAGCCGCGGTACACGCGCTATTGCGCCGCAGTGCTGGCCCGCGGCGACGCTCCACGGTCTGCGAATCACCCCGCACAGACTTTCTCGCCGCCTCCTGGTATCGGCGCTCGCGATGCTGCTCAGCGCAGCGTTTGGAGGCAGGTCGCGTGAACTGGTCGCCATCACCGGGATTGAACTACCTGGTGGCTCACCCCAACAACCCATCACCGTCCGCGCCCAGACCGCCCGTCGCTGGCGGCAAGGCTCGTACAACGTCTGGCAACTCAGTGGCGACTGCCTGATCCGTCACGACACGTTCAGCGCCCGCGGCAGCGAGGCCGTTCTGTGGGTCGAAGATGTCCAGGAAAACGGCCGGCGAGTAACGCGTGTCCTGGTCTATCTGGAAGGGGGTCGCAACGGTGTCGACGTGCGATCCGAACGGGCGGAGACTGCAGGTGGAATGGTCGGTCGGATCACCGGTGCGACTTGGATGGGACGGCTGGAGTCGACGCATACAATCCAAATCCGAGCCAACTTGGCATCGCCCGGACAGAATCGTACGCAAACCGTGTCACCCAGCGTCGGAGCGGTCCGCCCCGCGACCTTCGAAACCACCCTCTCACACGTCGGTCCTGAACCGGCTGCCGGCAATCCGGATTTTCCGGTACAACGCGCCGGTGTGATTCCGGTCGACAGCCCGGATGTCCAACCGGTTCAGGCGATCGAGATGCCGGCCGCCCCCGAGACATCCGCTACCGAGGAACTGCAGATCCGCATCAACCCACGGAGTAGCGCCGGCTTCAATGTCTCCACGGCTGGTGTTGCCGACCAAGGGGATTCCATCGCGTACGTAACGGGCGGCATTCAGATGGTCGTCGACGGCCTCGACGCATCGACTGCCGGAATCCGCGACCCCGGTTTGGCACGGCTGGGGCGGGTGGTGATCGAAACCGACAACATGGTGGCCTGGACCCCGCAAGCGGGCGCTCTGTTTCAGGGAGGTGCAGCACGGCGAGAGCGGCGTTTGCCGCTGGAACTCTATCTAGAAGGCAACATCGTGTTCCGCCAGGGCGATCGCGTGATCTACGCCAAGCGGATGTACTACGATGTCAGCCGCGAACATGGCGTCGTGCTAGAAGCGGAAATCCTCACACCGGTACCCGAGTACGAAGGTCTGTTGCGTCTGAAGAGCGAAGTGCTGCAAATGGTTGACCGCAACCACTTCCAGGCCTACGGAGCGGCGATCACTTCCAGTCGCATGGGAGTCCCCAGCTATTGGCTGCAATCCGACCAGGTGACGTTTGAAGATCTTCCCACGGCGGTGGTCGATCCAGTTAGTGGAGAGCCCGAAACCGATCCGCTCACCGGTGAAACACGCGTCCAGCACGAACTGCGTACGCGCAGTTTCAATAATTTCGTCTACCTGAGCGGTGTTCCAATCCTGTACTGGCCCCTGTTGTCGACCGACCTGACCAAACCCAGTTTCTATGTCGAAAACCTGAAACTGACGAATGACAACGTGTTCGGAACGCAAGCCCAGGTCCAATTGGACGCGTATCAAATGCTGGGCGTCAACGAACCCCTCGAAGGTACCCAATGGAATCTCTCGGCCGATTATTTGAGTGAACGCGGCTTTGGTTACGGCACCCAATTCTCGTACGAAAGAGAGGATCTGTGGGGAATACCCGGACCTTATCAGGGGATCCTCGACGCTTGGGGCCTCAACGACAACGGCCAGGACAACTTGGGGGCAGACCGCCGCGCGGTTCAACCGGAAAGCGATTACCGTGGTCGCATCGTATGGCAACACCGGCAGCAGTTGCCGAACGGACTTCAATGGACCGCGGAAGTCGGGCTGGTGAGCGACCGCAATTTCCTGGAACAGTACTTCGAACCTCAGTGGGATCAGGAAAAGGATCTCACCACAGGACTGGAATTGCGGCAGACCGTTGAAAATAGCGCTTGGACTGTGGCCGCAGATGTCCGTCTGAATGATTTCTTTACACAGACCGAAGCCCTGCCGCGCGGGGATCATTTCTGGATGGGGCGCTCTGTCTTGTTCGACCGAGCGACCTGGTACGAACATTCACATGTCGGCTACTTTCGGATCAACACCGCCCACCTACCAAACAGTCCGGATCAGCCAACACAGGCCTTTCTGCCTTGGGAAACCGCGATTCAGACCGGAAACGGATTCGCTGAACGAACCGGCCTCCGCGCGGCCAGCCGGCAGGAGCTGGATTTTCCGTTCCAGTGGGGACACGTCAAACTGATACCCTTCGTGGGTGGTGAAGTTGCTCACTGGCAAGAGGATCGTGACGGAGTCGACACCACCCGTCTATTCGGCCAGGCTGGCCTGCGCACGAGTCTGCCGATGTGGAAAGCCAACCCGACGATTCAACACCCGCTGTTCAACCTGCAGGGACTGATTCACAAAGTCTCCTTCGACTCGGAATTCTACTGGGCGGACGTCAGCGAGGACATGTCGCGGTTTCCCCTCTACGATCCGCTCGATGACGACGCCAACGAGATGTTCCAACGTATGTTCATCGCGGACAACTACGGTGGACTTCTGCCGCCACGATTCGACTCTCGGTTTACCGCTCTGCGATCCGGCATGCAGCGGTCGGTCACCGGCCCCACAGAAATCGCAGATGATTTGGTCGTGTTTCAGACGAGCGTTCGTCAGCGTTGGCAAACCCGTCGTGGATTTGCTGGCAAACAGCGGATCGTCGATTGGATTTCGATGGATACCGGGTTGATCTTCTTCCCCAAACCCGACCGAGACAATTTTGGTCAGGAAATCGGTTTGGCGAACTATGATTTCCGCTGGCATCTGGGTGATCGTACCACGCTCTTGTCCGATGGCTACGTCGACTTGTTTGGTGGCGGCCTACGCAAGTTCACCGCGGGCGGAGTGATCAGCCGGCCGGGCCGGGGCAATCTGTTTCTCGGCCTTCGTTCGATCGAGGGGCCCTTTAGCAGCACGGTGCTGGTC
The DNA here is from genome assembly GCA_002702965.1 of Planctomycetaceae bacterium. GTDB lineage: Bacteria > Planctomycetota > Planctomycetia > Pirellulales > Pirellulaceae > UBA9264. The sequence continues at coordinate 25,473 of PADE01000054.1, read as the reverse complement.
GGTTCGACCACTTATCGGATGAGCAAAAAGTGGATTCTCTCCGCGGGAGGCGCTGTCGACCTGGGACCGACTGGAAACATCGGGCAGACGATTGCATTTACGAGAATCGGCGAGTCGTTCTTGGTCAAAGCCGGATTCAGCGCTGACGTGAGTCGTGGCAATGTCGGCGCGGTGTTTTCCGTCGAGCCCCGTTTTCTCCCGACCAGCCGCCTCGGTCGTATCGCCGGGTTGCAAATACCCCCTGCAGGAGCTTACGGACTGGAGTAGGTCAGTCGGTCCAAGCGAACGAACCCCTGTTCAGCATCGCTGAGAGAAATGCGCCACCCCCTGCGGTGGTGCGGGTCCCGGGAACGCGCGGCCCAGGTTGTTCTCGATGCACCAGTCGCTTCCCGACGCGTCACAGCGCTGGCATTTGGGTTGGGGATCGGCTTTCTGGGAGCTGTCGGCTCGTGTAATCCATCACCACGGTGTCCTCTGCAGAACGACTCAATCGGTCGCTGAAAATCCATTCTCGGGTCATCGATTTCCAGGAAACCGCACGCTCGCGGACGACGTTTACGTCGCCCCCGGTGCGATACTTGTAACGGTCATCGGAGCGGCAGCTCTCACGGCACCGATTCAAGTACCGTCCAGGTCTTCGCTCTGCGGCAAGTCACCGAGATCTGACAATCCGAAGACCTGGAGAAATCGGTCGGTGGTACAGTAGTGCGGAATGCGGGGTGACTCGCTCGATCGATCCATTCGCAATAGGCTCCGCCGCACAAGCTGTCGGAGCAGGCCAGTCGATGATCGACCGCGTACTCGATCGACCGACTCGCGTGTTTGCGGCTGGTTGTAGGCCACGATTGCCAGGACTTCCATGGCAGCCTGCGACAACCTCGCCTCGCGCACGCGACCGTAAAACTTGTCGCGCAACCTGCCAAACTCCTCACGCAGCTCAAGGCGATAACCGGAGTCAACCGACACGATCAAATAGGGGCATCCCTCCTGGGCGTACACTGCGTTGAGTTCCTCGATAAGTCCGGGAATCTCGCCGGCATCGACACCGCGCATTAAGTCCGCCGTCTGTTGACTGGTCAGCGGCGCATTTTCGGGATGTCCGACAAACAGCAGCGCTTCCAAAATACTGTGTGGGGAGACATCGCCCACTCGCGACGTATCGCCGGAATCCTCGCCAACGTCGCCTTCACCGTCCCGCGTGACCGGCTCCTCGGGCGCTGTCTTCGGACCGCCCAACAACTGCGAATAGGCTTGGCTCAGTTCGTGCAACGAAACATCGGGCGTACTGTCCGATTGGGCAAACGCATCCCGCGCCAACTCCTCGATCGAATGATCCAGAGCGGGCTCGTCGTGTGACTCGCTATCGGCCATCAGCGGATACGGTTGCTCCGAGGTTCGGGAGGAGAAAATAGGTGCCCAGGAAGTGGCCGACGCGGACCGCTCTCTGATCGCGGGAGACGCGAATCGAGCCACCGGTGCCGCGGCTACCCGCCGGCCCCATGACAGACATTCGATCACGCAGAGCTACACAACCTGTAAATCCGTTCCATGCCGCCTCGGTCAGAGACTGTTGAGGTAGGCTACCAGATCCTCGACGAGACGAGCTGGTAGTTCCTCCTCCACGCCATGCCGGTGCTGAACCAAGACGTCCTTTATAGAGGCCGCTCGATTATCGTGAAACAGCGCCCCTCGCTGGCTAACGCCTCGCAGGGAAGGAGGATTGAATCGACGGTTTCCAAGCCGATCCTGCAGACCCACATCGTAGACGTCGGGGGAAGTAAACCGACCCGGTTGGTGGCAATCCACACAGCCCAGTCGCCGAAACAGATCCGCTCCACGCGCAACCGCCGGACCCGCTGGCTGCCGACGGGCAGCTGACAGCGACGGTGCAGGAGCGAGCGTTCGCAGGTACGCCGTGAGCGCTTCAACCTGGCGGTCTGTGGGATCCTCTCCGCGCATCGTAGTCAGGATCGACTTCCGTACCTGCTCCTCCAACCGTGTGATTGTGCCGTCCCAGGACCAGGGGCCTGTAGCGGCAACACCCAGCAAACTCAACACCCTTTTTGGTGCGCCGACGGAACCGTCCCCAAAGTTGTCACTGAGCGCGCCGTTGGTATGTCCGTCCGGATGGCAGCTGTGGCAACTAAACCAACCGTCACTGGACAAGGTGGCATCGTAAAACAGCCGCTCGCCCTGCTCTGCGAGACCGACCCGCCGCGCGGGACCAAGCTCGATCTCGGTCACGTGTCTGGGAGAATCGATGGGCACGATCGAGAGCGAATCGTCCATCGTGTTGGCGACGTATACGACCCGGTCATCGGATCGCAAAATCAGAGCCGTGGGTCGGCGCCCTACCGGAACCCGTTGAAAGAAATTGACACCGGGATCACTGATCGCCAGTTCGGCCACACCCGCGAAGGCCAAGATCTGGCGGCCATTTCTGGAGACCATCAGACTGGTCGGATCGCCAGCCGCCCGATCAGGATGACCCAGATAATAGAGATCACCGGCGGGCCGCGGCGTGCGCTGAGGAGAGTGGAGTGCGGCGATCTCGACCGCCCGAATCACGTTTTCCAACACCCCACCCCAATGCACCCCCCCACGTGTCGTGGCCGGGTAATCGTTCAAGATCTGGTGCGACACGTACAGCGTCTTGCGGTCTTTCGAGACCCCCATCCCACGGAGATTATGTCCGTCTAATCGATGCATCTGCAGCAGGCGGGCTGTCTCGGTGTCAAGCAGTCCCAGCTCACCTCCAAAGGCAGCCGCCACGACCAGGTGCCGCTCATCGGGCAAGAGGATCTGTAGGCGGGGTGCAAACGGGAGCTCAATGACCGCGGTCACCCGAGGGAACGCGGGTGACTCGACATCGAGGATGCTTACGCGGTGCGACCACAGCGAGGCCACAAACGCGCGGCGCTCATCGGCTGAGAGAAGTACGCTGACCGGTGAACGACTGACGGCGACCTCACCGTCAATCCGCAGCTGGTGTCCCGCTAGCGTTCCCACAATCAGGCGATTCCCGACATCGTCCAAAGCAACCGCAATCGGTCGTTTTCTGCCAACGATCAGGGCGGACAGGCTACCGGCAAGCCTGGTTTCGCTGACCACCTTGCGGCGGTTCAGATCAACCGTCGACAACGTGCCGCTGCGCTGATTGGCAACCAGTAAATGTGAATCGTTGTCAACTAGAGCCAGCGCCACCGGGCGGCGCGGCCGCTGGTCTTCCGCAGCGAGCATCGTCTGACATGCCAACACCAGCGCGATCACCTGTTGCAACGTCAACCGCATCTGAGGTCCTCTGCTCACGCTGGGGAGCCAGTACGAGAATCGAAAACGCCATCTGACGAACGATGTCGATCGAGGGACAATTTACTCCATCGAACCGAGCCGCGAAACGCGAAAACAGATTTGCCGGCCGGGGAACCATCACGGATGTCGGTGTCCCGAGTCGCCGATCGGTGCGGCATCGATCCACTTTGCCTGAGCAAAGTGGCCTCCGGCGGATCGCGATGGGCGTGGGGAGACCGCCAACCGAAACCCTCTAACCCTAGGTCCGAACACGCGATTGAGGGCTGGATCCATCGCTCGTGGGAGTGCCTGAAACCGTTTTGACCTGTAGCGCTTTGCGTCCCTGTCGCGCGCCGGGAACCCCGCTAAATTTCTTCGTCCCCAGAACCGAAACCGCCAACTCCGCTTGTGTGTCTTGATCAGTGGCAATCACGTCTCCCACCGCCAAACGGTCCAGATCCTCGGCACCGATCGTCGCTTCGGCCAAGGTAACCACCAACTCCACTAATTCCCCTGCGGGCAGTGGCACGGCCTGGGAACAGGACGCGGCACCCCCCGATCGCTGATCCGCTGCCGTCCCGTACGCCTGCTCCAGGATCGCTTGGATCAGATGACAGGGTAAACAAAGATCCAGGGTGCCGCGGAATACGCCCATCTCTAATTCAAATCCGATCGAGAGCAGCGGTGCACCCGAAAACAAGTGGTCCGCCGTGGACGGGTGTTCCGGCACGCGCTCGACCGATAGGGCGCCATCCCACCCCGGGCCCCACACCTGCTGTAATTCGTCGATCAAGACACCACGAACACGACTCACCAGGCGATGTTCAATTTCGGTTAACGGTCGTGGTGAAATCACCAGGTCGGTGAGCTGACCGCCCAGCATACGGTCGATCATCAGATGCAGCAAAGTCACGGGGAGACTTACCACAGCGAAGCCATCGATGTGTGGTGAGCGCAAAGCAATCTCGCAACCTGGGCGCTCACACTTTTCCTGGAAAGCCCCGGGGCTGGTGGTCTCGACATCGAGCAGTCGGACTTCCAGCTGCGCCCGAACCAACGCGGACCAGGAAACACTCAGGTTTCTCGCGAACCGCTCGTGAAGAGCGCGGAGTACCGCTCGCTGTTCCACCTGAAGTTCGCCGTACGGCGTCCCTGTGTTGGCGGCCGACGACCCACCGACGGAAGTACCTGGGTCGATTGAGACATCATTGGGCAAAGACCGGTCTTCGCCCTCGAACAGGCTCTTGAGCTCATCCGTTGTCAGATGTTGATGCATCATCTCGGCCCCTTGCGCCGCAACTTACCGGTCCCATCGCGGTGCCAGGGTACCGTTGACGGTCGATCCGGTTGGACCGCTGCCGACGCGGCATGCGACCGCCTCGTTTCGACCCACCGCCTGATGTCGTCATTCACGGATATGCCCATTCCCATACACCACGTACTTGTAACTGGTTAATTCCCGCAGCCCACACGGTCCGCGCGCATGGAATTTGTCTGTGCTGATCCCGATCTCTGCGCCTAAACCAAACTGACCGCCATCGTTAAACCGCGTACTCGCATTGATCATCACGGCCGAGCTATCGATCGACTCGGCAAATCGCCGCGCTGCGGCAAGATCGCTCGTGACGATCGCGTCCGTGTGGCCGGAGCCGTAGTGGTTGATCGTCTCGATCGCTTCCTCCAGGTCCTCGACCACCCGCACCGAAATCACAGGGCCCAAGAATTCTGCGAAGTAGTCCTCGTCGCGAGCCGGCGCCGCTGTGGGCACCAGTTGGCACGTGCGGCGGTCACCGCGAATCTCGATCCCCTCGGCGTGTAACGCGGAAAGTAGTCCCGGCAATAGTTCCTCTGCCACTTGCGCGTGTACCAGAAGGGACTCACAGGTGTTGCACGTACCCAACCGTTGGCACTTCGAATTCACCGTTATGGACGTCGCCATCTCCGCGTCGGCAGACCGATCCACGTAGACGTGACAATTGCCGGCGAAATGTTTGATCACCGGCATCTGGGCTTCGTCGGCAACCCGACGAATCAAACCCGCGCCGCCGCGGGGAATCGCCACATCGATATACTCGGCGAGTCGCAAGAAGTGCCCCACCGCTTGCCGATCTTGGGTCGACACGATTTGCACCGCCGCGGCGGGCAAACCGCACGACTCGGCAGTCGCCTGAAGAAGCTCTACCACCGCCTGGCTGGAATACGCCGCCTCCTTGCCACCTCGCAAGATCACAGCGTTGCCGCTCTTGATACAGATCGCAGCCGCATCTGCAGTCACATTGGGTCGCGACTCATAGACAAAAAACACGACGCCCAGCGGGACTCGAATTCGGGAGACTTCCATTCCATTCGGCCGTCGCACCGATTCGATAATCTCGCCAACCGGGTCGGGAAGTACGGCGATTTGTTCGAGCCCAGTGGCAATCTCTTCGATGCGTTGGGGTGAGAGTTTCAATCGGTCGATCTGCGCCTCCCCAAGCCCAAAACCGGACGCCGCTTTCAGGTCTTGGGCATTGGCACACAGGATCTTGTCTGTCTCTTTTCGCAATCGCTCCGCCGAAGACCACAACCACTGATTCCGAATTTCACCGGGAACACCCGTCAGCTGGGTCGCCGCCGCCCGAGCGGCGCGGGCCGTCGCCTCGCAGTAGCGCATGAGCTCCGGGGATTCGGCGGCAGACATAGGATACCCGTGTCGTCGTTCAGGTGGGGCGCGAAGTATCCGGAAAACTCCCGGCGCCGTCAACGTCGCCCAGTCCGCCGGACGCTGCAAACAACAGCAGCGCATGGCGGACCGCCTGCACATCGTGGACACGGAGCACCTGTACACCCTGTTGGGCCAAGGCGAGTACTACGCCGATGGTCCCCGGCACGCGATTCGCGTGCGAGTCGCCAATCACCTTGGCGATCAGGCCCTTGCGGGAAGGCCCCACCAGCAGCGGACAACCAAGCGGATGAAACCGATCGCAGCACGCCAACAAATCAATATTGTGCTGATGCGTTTTCCCGAAACCGATTCCTGGATCGAGGCAAATCCGGGCACCGGCAACGCCGGCCTCCTGGAGCGCATCGCGGCGGAGGGACAGGTAGTCGTAAATCTCAGCGACAACATCGTTGTAGGTCGGCTGGTCCTGCATCGTCTGAGGCGTGCCCTGCATATGCATGGCACAAACGCCGGCCGATGAAGCCGATGCCAGTGCTAGCATCTGAGGATCTCCCTCCAGGCCCGTCACGTCATTGATTATCTCGGCTCCCGCCTCCAAAGCAGCCGCCGCAACCGCCGCCTTGGAGGTGTCGATCGAAACGGGTACCCGGGTCTGTCGGCAGACATCTCTGACAACCGGAACCACGCGGCGCAGTTCCTCCTTCTCCTCCACGGGTGTCGATCCCGGCCGCGTGCTCTCTCCCCCGATGTCGAGAATGTCTGCCCCCTCCGCAGCCAGCCGCAACGCATGCTCGACGGCGGCACCGGTCGCTGCAAACTGTCCGCCGTCGGAAAAACTATCTGGGGTGACGTTTACGATTCCCATCAGCGACGGGCCACGGGCAAAGTCGATGCTTCGCGTAGCGAGCTGCCAAGAACGCACGGTACGGGCCTCAGTTCGTCGGGATTCGCCCGTAGATCGATCGACGGAAGTCATCCCCCGAGCTTAGCACCAACGGCTTACGGCGGACATGGCGGATCGCAGTGGCAATTCGGTGCTGCCGCCCCGGCCGGGATGCCAGAGGCGTGGCGCGAGCGCAAAAAAGTAGTCCGGGCGACCTGGGGTCGTCACCGGACTACATCCCCCCTGGGATGCCCATTGTTCTCTGCCACCGTTCGCTGGCCGACTTCGCTCGAAGCTGTTCGCTCGAAGCTGGCGGTAAACGGCGACAGGATTTCCTATCGACCATCCCCGCATGATAACTTTGCAAATGTTTAACGATTCTGCGGGTTCCACGGAGCAGATTTCGCACTTGGGATCCAAAGATCGACTTCAGTTTTCCGCACTTCCTGCCGCAATTGTCAAACTAAAGCTCATCAGGATGTGCGGATTTAACCGATTTTAAGGACGAGATGCCCCCTCGGAAGCACGCCGTGCGCGGGGTCCTTTATCGTGATTGCCAACGCACCGCTATCGTGTTTGACAGCAGCGCGTGAAAGGAATGTTCTTTGTCAGGCTCACGGGAACGAAATTCTCTTCGCGACGCGATCGCCAGTCTCGGCTGGCCCCTGATCCTAGGATCTGCCGCGAGCAGTCTCTTCTACACGCTGTTGTTCAAGGGTCCGTTGACAAGTTCCCTGATGCAACGCTATTTCGCCACCCACCCGGTGTCTTACGTCGCCACGACGATGTTCTTTATCGGGATGGCTGCGTTGCTCGCCAAGCTGATTAACGTCGTCGGACAGTACCACTCTCTGGATTCCATCGGTCTAGATAAACATCAACAGCACGGTCAGGGACTAGACGACTGTCTGATACAGTTGTCTCGGCTGCGAGAGCTGCCGCAGAGGGCTCGCGACTCGTACCTCGGCATGCGACTCTCCAGTGCGTTGGAACTGATCGACCGCAAGGGAACTGCAAACGGTCTCGACGAAGATCTCAAATACCTCTCCGACATCGATCAAGGGCGTCAGCAGGAAAGCTATTCCCTGGTACGGATCATCATTTGGGCCACGCCGATGCTCGGATTCCTGGGAACCGTGATCGGCATTACCCAGGCGTTGGGTAATCTCGATCCGGTCGAATTGGCGAACTCGATTCAGACGGCGATGCAAAAACTGCTGGACGGTTTGTATGTCGCGTTCGACACAACCGCATTGGCACTCTCACTCTCGATCGTGCTGATGTTTGTCCAATTCATCGTCGACCGCATCGAATCTCAGTTGCTCGCCAAAGTCGACGAGCAAACGAATCGGGAACTGCTGGGCCGATTTCCGCAGTGGGGAACGCAGACCGACCCGTACGTGGCCTCCGTCCATAAGATGTGCCAGGATGTGATGCACGCCAGTGACCAGTTAGTTCAGCAGCAAGCGGCCCTGTGGCAGAAGACCATCGACGCCGCTCACCAGCAGTGGACTCAACTGGGTGACACCTCGCTCAAACAAACGGAGAAAGCGTTGTCTGCCGCGCTCGAACAATCGCTACGGAAACATGCCGCCGTTCTGTCAGAGCAGAGTGAAACGGCAGCGCAATCCACCGCCCATCGCTGGAATGAGGCCCAAGACCGCCTGCTCGAGCAGATGACACACTTGTTGAATCAACGGCGTGATTTAGAAGGCGAACACCGCGCCGACTCTGAACGCTGGCAAACCGCGCTGTCGAATTCGGCTGCCGCGATGCACGCCCAACAGTCGGAACTACAAAAACACGGTGAGGTACTCACCCGCGCCATCGATGCCAGTCACAACATTCGGCAACTCGAAGCGGCACTCAACGACAACCTCCGTTCGCTGGCTGGTTCCCAGCACTTCGAAGCGACCGTCAACAGCCTGGCCGCAGCCATCCATCTTCTCAATGCCCGTCTCGGCGAAATCCCCGCCAAATCTCCGCCGCTGGAACTGGATCCGAACGACAGCCAGGATCGCGCTGCATGAGACGACGATCCACCCGAANACAGGAGACGCGCGTCGCGCTGTTTCCGTTTCTGGCCGTGCTAGTCTGCACGATGGGCGCCCTGATCGTGCTCTTGGTTCTGGTGGTTCAACAGGCGCGCGTGCAAGCGGTCGAAGTCGTTTCTCCTGCGTCTGTCGAGGACCCCGCCGAGGCGGCCGCCCAACAGCAGCAACGGGAAGACCTTCTGTGGCGATCCTCAATTCTCGAAAACCAGCGCNAAGAAAAGACGACCGAACTAGCGGGAAGTCGGCTCGCACTAAGCCATCTGGAAGATCACGTGATGCAGATGGAGGAGCAGTGGGACAAGCTGCTCGAGCAGCGCCGCGCACTGCGGAACCTGGCCGCACCGCAACAAGAGGATCTCGACACATCGCGTCAGCAACTGGCCGAGCTACAAGCGCAATTGCAACTGGCGCGAGCGGAACTCCGACGCGCTCGCCAGGAACTCAATCAACGGCCTAGCTCCTACGCCATCATCCCCTACCACGGTCCCCAGGCAACGCGCCGACGCCCATTTTATGTCGAGTGTACATCGGTCGGCCTGATCATCCAGCCGGAGGCGATTTTGCTGACGGCAGACGATCTGGCAGGGCCGCCAGGACCCGGAAATCCGCTCGCCGCAGTGCTCCGTGCCAAACGCGAGCACTACCGTCGTCTCGGAGACCGCCAAGAACCCTATCCGCTGATTATTGTGCGATCGGACGGAATCCTGGGATACGGAGCGGCCCGGCGGGCGATGCAGGGTTGGGACGACGAGTTCGGTTACGAACTCGTCGATTCCGAACGCGCATTGCACTACCCGACAGCGGACCCCAACTTGAAGCAGACCCTGGAGCAAGTCATCGAACTCGCTCGAAAACGCCAGGCGGCATTGGTCCGCGCCATGCCTCGGCGCTACCAAGGCGGTGAACGGGTCCAACTGCGGGCGACATCCAATCGGGGCTTCGTACGTTCGGCCACCACCGGTCGGGCAACCGGCCGCGCGGACAGGCGGACGCGCGGATCGCGCCACAGCGGTTCGGCACCTGGGCCACCGAACCAAACCGCACCGACGCCCCCAACCGTCCGGTCAGCCGCATCCCCACGGGCACCGAAGCCGATACAACCGGACGCTCAGGACTTGGGTCCCGCCGGTACCGACAATCCAACCCCCTCGGTGGGCAATGCTGTGCCGGGAAATCCGGCGTGCCCAACCCTGGCGGATACCCGAGGTAACAACTTTGCGCTCCCGAATTTTGATTCCGGTCTGACACGGATCCAACGCCCCATCCGGATCGGCTGCTTCAGCGATCGACTTGTCATTCAGCAAGAACGTGGTGTCGACCCTCGATCGCTGACGATCCCCCTCGACGGCCCGCTGGTCAACGATGTCGAGTCCTTCATCGCCAGGATCTGGGACCGAATGGAACGCTGGGGGTTGGCGATACCGGGTGGCTATTGGAAACCCGTGCTCAAAGTCGACGTCGAGCAAGACGCGGAAAACCGTTTTATCGAACTCTCTACGCTGCTGCGAAACAGTGGAATGATTGTCGAAAGGACAACACCATGAGACGCAGATTGCGAGTCGAAACTGAGGCGCCCGGCCAAGACGCTTTCCTCGACATCGTTGCCAACCTGGTCGGAATCCTGATTATTCTCGTCATGATCGTCGGCGCGCGCGCCAAAGACGCCATGAACGAGCAACTGGTTTCCCCACCACCGAGTGCTGAACCGCGGCCGGACGACCACCTCGAAACGCTACAGAGCACCGCCGCCGGGCTCGAAACGGACATCCACAGAACCCAGAACCTGATCGATCGCCAGCAACACGAAATCGCCTACCGACGGATCGAACGGGATCAACTACTCATGCTGCTGAAAACCGCCGATCGGGCACTGGCTGTCTCCCGCCAAAATCTGGACACGTCGCAGCAGGAGCGCCTGGAAGTGCAAGAGCGGCTCTCGGCGGCGGCGCGAGAACTTGCCGAAGTGCAACGGGTCACACGGGCGGTCGCAGTGGAATCGAAAACGCCCACGGAATTGAAACACCTGCCGACACCGATGGCCAAGACCGTTTTTGGCAAAGAGATTCACTTACGCCTCAAATCGGGTCGATTGGCCCACGTCGCAATCGATGAGTTGGTCAATCGCATGCAAATCGACGGGCGCCAACAACTCTGGAAGCTGCGCAGCACAGCCCGCGTGACCGAAGTGATCGGACCGGTTGAGGGGTTTCGAATGCGGTACACATTGCAACGCAGCGAGCGAACGATCGATACCGACATCGGGCCCGTTGTTCAGCAATTTGCCGAACTGGCGCATTTTGAGTTGATCCCAACTGCGGACCAACTGGGGGAACCGCTCGACGATGCGCTGCGGGAGGACTCCCAATTCGCGGGCCTTCTGGCGGCAGAGAGCACACCGCAAACAACCGTTACGGTCTGGGTGTACGGCAACAGTTTCGAGGGTTTTCGGCGCCTCAAGGAACACCTCTTTGCCCGCGGTTTGCTCACAGCAGCTAGACCCTTACCCGACGGTGAGTTGATTACGGGCGGACCGCACGGAAACCGCTCAGCGGCCCAGTGAAGCTGACCCTCGGCGCGGTGGCCGCGACCGCTCCGCGGGTTCACCACCGTCGGAGTCACACGAGCCGGGCGCCGGGCACTGCTGTCGGTCAACGGCGCAGCAAGCGGTCAGCGTTGCGGCTGCCGTGCAGCCAACGACAGGCACACGAGCTCCTGGTCATTGCGAGCAAACACGCAGCGCTGCGCAAAGGCTGGGTGGGACCAGACAACCTGACGTCGACCCAACGGTGTAGTCGGAGCGATGATCTTGGTCCGGCCGATCTGCTGGTACCCGCCCGGACGCAGGTAGGCGAGTGACAACTCTCCCTGGTCGTTGGCCAGAAAAAAGCGATCTTGGTGTTTGACGATAAAAACGTTCGACCAGCCAGCGGGCCGCTTCCCCGTCGACGGCGCAAAACTCTCCCACATCCGTACTCCATCACTCAAACGGACACACATAAATCGCCCGCCGGGCCCCCCTCCGTAGACGTAATCGCCTTCGATGAAAGGAGTGCTCATGACACAAGCCACCCCTCTGCGCGTATCGCCTTGCCAGACGATCTCTGCGCCCAGCCGCCGGGGATCGAGTCGCAACAACGCGGACTGATGTGGATAGCCGCTGATATACAGCCGGTTGCCGGTCAGGCGTGGCACACCGATCGCCATTCCCCAATGCGTCTTGATGGGAACCGACCAGTAGAGTTCACCCGTCGCCGGGTTCAAACCGTTAATCGCATCGCCGTGCCAGATCACCAATTGTCGGGTCTGGCCCACCTGGTAGATCGTCGGTGAAGAGTAGCCCGGCCAGCGAGCGTCCAAGGCACGCCACAGTTCGCGTCCGCTGCGTTTGTCAAAGGCCACGACCGTCGTACCCTGTCCACCGACGACACAAATCAAGCGATCACCGTCAATCAACGGATGAGCTGCCAAACCCCAATGCGGTATCTCCAATCCGTAATCTTCCTGCAATTCACGAGACCATAGAACGCGCCCCGTTTCCGCTGCCAGGCAGAATAGATGTCCCTCTGCCCCCAGCGTGTAGACCCGCTCCTGATCGACCGTCGGCGTGACCCTTGGCCCCGCTCCATACATCAGCGCAATCGTATAGGGGCAGTCGTATTGATGGACCCATAGGACCGCGCCTGTCTGGACGTCCAATGCAACCACGCGCTCGGTGCCCAGCGTCACACCCCGTGTGTAGTTGTAGTTGGGTGCTGGACCGAAATCTCGCTTCAAACGGGCGATCTTCTCGGGATCATCCGGCTGACGGATACGGTCCATCACAAACACGCGACCGTTGGCGACGGCGGGACCCGCGTATCCCCCGCCCAGTTCGACGCGCCAGCGGCGCGGTAGACCGGAGGGGGGAAATTGCTCCACGATCCCCGTTTCCCGCCACACTCCGTCGCGCTCAGGCCCCATCCACTGCGGCCAATCATCGGCNAANNCTGANAGGCNNGTAAGCCGGCGACCAAACCGAACCACACCGATCTCGCGAAACTACTTCGGCGCCACACGAGTCATCTCTCCGGATTTCCGGGGACCCTCCAACGAACCTCCGCCGGTGGCGCTGACGAGGATCACAGCGTCCATTCTCTCGCGCAGGGTAAGTGCCAACAACAAACCGGTCAACCCGCACCAGCCGAGGAGGGTGAAGTCATCGGCATCAGACACGCGTCGACATCGTTGGCAACAATCACACCGTAGTTGATCGCCCCCAACCATCCCGACATGATGATACCTACGCTACCGGCGTGGTACAGACCCTTGATCTGCTGCGGCAAACCACGGCTCACCGCCAGACCTTCAAACTTGGTGCCGAAACTAGATCCCGCCACATGCCGCGTATAGTGTTCAAACGTCAACGGCGTGGCAGCCTCAATATGGTCGACGCGGTGGCGCAAATCGGGGAGGTATTTCTCCGCCGCATTGAGGGTAGTCTCGATCAGATCCTGTTTGCTCCGTTCATACTCGGCCGGTGGTAGGCCCGCCCAATCCTCGTATTTCGCGTTGGTGCTTGACACGACGAGATAGCGGTCCCGCCCGGCGGGCCTCGTGCGGGGGTAATAGAAGGAATAGGTGCGGCTCGTGATTTCACGGCTCAGCAACAACTCGGTGGCGAATTCGCTGGCGGTCGAGCTGAACAACAAGTCCCCCGTCGATTCCTCGATATGCTCTCCAGGCTTCAGGGCCATAAAGACCTGTGTACTGGAATTGTTGATGCGCACCTGCCTGGCTTCCTCCAGAAACTGGCGATCAAAGTATTGCGCTCCCACCAGGCGAAAAATCGTCGATTGCAGATTGGCGTTGGAAATGACACAACGGGTTCGAATCGTGCGGCCGTTGACGGTGACTGCGGTGACGCGGTCTCGCTCCACCGCCACCTGCTCGACGTCACAGCGGATACGTACATCGACTCGATTGCGCACCAGTTCAGCGTGCATCATCTGAATCAGCTGATCGGTACCACCCTGAAACGTAAACACCCCTTTCGACATGAAGTTGGAGAATACAATCCCGTACGACAGGGCTGGATCTTCCAGGGTCGAACCGTTGGCATACACGATCGGTTCCATCAGCAGCCGAATGATGTCTTGACGGCCCGGGAAAAACCGCTCGAACAACTCCCCGGTCGTCAACTGCTGGTCATCATAGAAGTTCATCCGGCGAGCGGTATCGAAGAAGTTCTCGATCGTCGGTCGCGGGACGGCGAACCGCTCCGCGAGGAGCCGGGTAAAATCCTCGCGGTGATAACTTGTCGTCAGCGAGAAAATGGGGTTGTCGAAGCGGATCCGTTCCAGGGGCACAATCGAATCTGCAATCGTCTGATTCCAATAGCGACGACAGCTCTTGATCATGCCGTGCGGAAAGCCGTGCAGCGAGATATCAAAAATATGACCGCCCGGGCGCTTAAACCAAGTTGCCAACCCGCCCAACTTGTAATGCTGCTCCAGGAGCAGAACCGAGTGTCCGGCTCTCCCCAGAATATTAGCGGCCGTCAGACCCGCCAATCCGCTGCCGATCACGACAACATCGTACGCGTCCTGGGCATTCTCGAGAAAATCTCTGGGCACGCTAAAATCCATCCACCGAGATGATCGCAACCAAACCGCAGCGCCACGATCCTAACGCGAACCGCCCCCCGCGGGGAGGGTCCCGCAACGGATGCTCGGCGTCTAAGGCGTCTCAGCGCAGCTGCCGGAGCCCTCGGTACCGGGGACGAAATGCACTCGATCCGAGATCCCCATCCGCCGCACCGCCAGCGGTCTGGATCTCACCGTGCACAGGTTGTTGAGAATGCGCCAGGTCGACACGCGGATGCCCCGAGAGCGCGGGCATCTGCCACAATCGGCTGGGGGCACCGATCAATTGGTTGATCACGTAATCGGACACATCGATCTGGAATGCCACCTCTCCCTGGCGCCCGGGCAACAACTGGATCTGAATTCGCCTGGGAAGCGAGACACCCGTCTCGGGGTAGAACCGGAATCGCGACGAGTGGGCGACCGCGAGCGTTCCGGTCGCGTCTTCAAACTGTTGCTGTAAGACCCAGCCGTAGCGACGGTCGACGACAACCCGGCGGATCAACGGTAATCCCGCCTCAGCAATTTGCGTCTGGAGCGTCAGCTGTCCCGGTCCGGCTGAGAGTTGGTAAGCCGCGTCGGGGTCGAGTGACGTAACTCCCAACATCTCAATAATCCAGCGGGGCTGAAGCGGCATCACGCCAGGCGCCGCGCCGTGGGAAAACTCCTGGTGACGCGCGAAATAGACCGGAGACGCGCTGTTGGTAGCCAGACCGGTCGGATTCTGGTTCACCCAAAACCAGAAATGGTCGCGGTTGCTTCCCAAGTCGAGCTGGGGTCGAGAACCGATCGGGGCCCGGGCGCGAATCCGCAGTCGCTGCGGCCGTTCTAAGGCCAGATCCGCCGCCAATCCGGGTAGTCCGCGAACCGACAGCGATGCGCTAGTCGTCTGCAACTGTCGGATCGAGCCACTGTTGGCATTGACCGCGGCGACCACCTCCTGCAGTCCGGGGTCACCGAACAGGACGACCGGGGCCTGCGGTTCACGCGGGCCAAACCAACCGAGACTCGTACAACCAGTTAGCGTGGAACAGACCAGCAAGCCGCCTACCCAACCTGCCATCAGACGGCGAGCTCCACGATCCAGCCAGGTTACAGGGACCGGAGTGTTCCACACCGAACCGGCGATCTCATAGGCCCTGCTCATCGCGACACTGACCTCCGTGAACACGCGCCACGCGAAAAACAACTTACCCGGCATCCGCCTCGAGCAGCCTTGCCAATGCATCCTGAATCTGTTGCATTCGCTCCGCGACGGGCGAAGCGACCATCACCTGATATTGGTTTTCGTTGCGCGGGCAGTAGAGAGTCATCACTTCGTGTCCTCGCTCATCGACACTCGATTCCTCGAGTCGCAAAACACGGCGGCGGACCAGCAGTAGCGCCAACACAAAACGGACGTCTAACTGGTCGGGCCGTTGATCGACTCGTTCAAAATAGTCCAGCAAGACGTCGTTGGGTGCCCACTGAAATTTTCGGGATGACGGATCGGGAACCCGTGACCGCCACCAGCCGATCACATCCCCGGGTGGCCCCTGCCAGGCCGATTCAGAAAAATCCAAGCGGATCACGTCAGCGCCCTCGGCAACCAGCACCGCATAAAACACCTCGCCGGGCAGTAATTCGCGGTCTTCCCCCGCGCAGCGACGGGTACATCGTTGAACGTGAAACTCGAGCATGCTGGCCCGTCCTCCACCCGGCCGGAGCGAATCGTACGCAAACGCCCGCACCGACTCAAGACACGATGTGGGGCGCGGCGTGGGCAGGCTCGCCGGCACGAGGACCACGATCCGGCTGTCAGCGGATCAACTCGCGGTTGCTGGCGACCCATCAGGCGCGAAATAGAGAGCGCGTACCCGCGCAGCCCTGGCGACACAGCGAAGGTTGGATAAGTGGCTCGGAGCCCGTGACAGGTCTACTGAAAGGGCCTTTTCTCATCCCAGGTCGGAAACCGGTCTGATTGACTGCGGATCCGTTTCATGAACTCGACAATGCCCTTGGTAATCGGCAACCTCAATCGCGGATTGAGGAGATCGGTTCCCTGAAGCTCGGTTTCGGCAGTACTCACAAACACCCCCGTGGCCGCGTTGCCAGCCTGCGCCTTACGCCGCCCTTCGATGCGCTTATAGAGACTCTCGGCATCCTTCGTCGCAGTGGGATCTCCTTGCCCTACGGCGATCAGGATCGGCATCCGCCGCAACACAAACGGCTGCTGTAGTGCTTTTTGGGCGTTGAATTTGGCGAACGTCTTGGGCGGGGAAAGTAAAATCAGTCCGCGAATGTCCTTGCCAACCTCAAAGGCAGGCAGGTCTTGTTGACTCCAATCGTAAGCCGCCCAGTGCAGCGCCAGCAGGGCACCTTCATCGGCCCCTACAACACACAACTTCTCGATGTTTAGGTGCCCGGCGTTGTTCTCTAAAAGCAAAAACCCCTTCACAGCCCCCAGGTCCAATAACATCGACGCTTTGTCCTTCGGTTTCATTTTCTGCCGCGAAATCGCGACCTGGGCTCCATTGGCAAGCGTGCGAGTCAGACTCTTGCCGTGACCGCGCAGGTCGGGAACGGCCACTGAAAAACCGAGACCCTGGAGCCCTTGCGCCAGATAGTGAAAGTCCGACGCTCCGCCACCGAAGCCGTGCACGAGAACCATCGGAAAAACCTGTTTGCCCTGCGTTTTGGTGAACGGAGACTCATAATACGCGCACCGCAAGTGCACACCGTCCGAAGTGGTCAACCGCTGAAAACGCAGTTTTGGGACCACCTGTGTGGCTTGCTTTTGCTTCTTTTTCTGAGCCTCGGCATTCCCACACAGCGGGACGCTAAGAAACGCCAGAGAGACCAGCCAGATCGGTAGACGGAGATCTTTCATAGCCAAGTCCCTGCAGCGTGAGTGACGGGAAACGTTGGCGGCTCGCAAGCCGGCACGGATTTCCGGCAACCGACAATGCAAACCTTTCAGTAGTCTTAATCGTAGACACGTTCGCTAGTTGCGTCAACGAAGATTGATCCGTCAAACAGGCCGTCCAATCGCGGAAAACCGCTTGGCAGCCGGCCGCAAACCGCAATGCGACCGCCGGGGAAACCGACCGCCGGCCCAACCGGACAGCCGGAAGCGAGCAATTGGTGAACTGGAACGCGACTGGGGGCAGGCAGACTCGCTTGCTTTTCTCACACCGATTGGGGAAAATACTGTAGGGTCCGTGGTTCGGCGCGATGCACTCCCCGCGTCTTGCCGGGCGGGCCATGGTACTTCCGGCCCTTTGTGCCGGTGGGGAAATGTGCCGGTGGGGAAAATCTAGTTCTGCGGAACCGCCCCAGCGACCCTGTTGGCTGCGGCGGAAAAACCGCAACCTGCCGGTTTGGGAACTGTTGAAGTCGCGTGAATCCAGATCACTAAGATACCGCCTAGGTGACGATGGTATTCTTAGGAACTGGAGCCCGCAATCCAGCCGTAATATCGCTCTCTGAGCGCGGGAGAATGACAACGATGACCGCCTTGGCACACCGCTTGCGTGATTGGTGGCAGCAGCGATCGGAAAACCAGTCCCTCTCACTGGATGCCGATTCTGGCGCCTTCGCAACGAGCTTGCTGATTCATTTCGGTCTGCTGTTGGCGCTCGGTCTGGTGCCGCTATTGGTACCTCGGGCCAAGTCGCACCTCACCATCTTGGCTCCCCTCGCCGAGGAGGAAGTCGATGTCGAACTCCCCGACGAGGTTTACTTCAGTGACGAGCAGTCCGAGGAAATCGGTGCCAACAGCGCCGACGAAAAGGGCATGGCGCTGTCGCTGGCACCCGTCATCTCGGAACTCTCCGAAATCCCCAGCGCAACGCAGTTGACTCCGGTCGCGGAAGCAGAGATTGAACTCAACCAGTCGATCGAAGTCGCGACCGGGCTGCACCTCGATCACAACCTGATCGTGAAAGGAGCCGCCGGGGAGGGCACGACCGGCGCCTTGGGGGCCATCGATCGACTTACCAACGAGATTCTACAATCACTCGAGCAGCGAAAAACCCTGGTGGTCTGGCTGTTTGACCAGTCCGCCAGCCTGTCGCGGCAACGGCAGGAAATTCACGGGCGTCTAACACGGATCTACGAAGAACTCGGCCTCCTGGAACAGGCCGGAAATCCGGCCTTTAAACGGCATCGAGACAAGCCGCTGCTGACATCGGTCTACTCGTTTGGCAAGGAAGTCCGACTGGTTACCGAAAAGCCGACTGACGACATCGAGGAAATCAAACAAGCGGTTGCCGGAATCAAACTCGACGACTCGGGCGTGGAAAATGTGTTCTCGGCTGTTTGGGCAGCCACCAGCCGTTATAAGGACCTACGCGTGCCCAGTGGCAAGCCGCCGGAACCCGAGCGCAATGTTCTGTTGGTCGTCATGACCGATGAAGCGGGCGACGATCGAAACGGACTCGACAAGTCGATCGCCCTCTGTCGCCGCTACACCATGCCGGTCTATGTGGTCGGCGTCCCAGCCCCCTTTGGTCGCCAGGAAACGTTGGTCAAATGGGTCGATCCGGACAAGAAATACGATCAGACACCTGGCTGGGGACGCGTCAACCAGGGTCCCGAATCGTTGTTCCCCGAACGCATCAAGCTCAACTTTTCCGCCGGCTCTGGCCGTGAAGCACCACCTATCGACTCGGGCTTTGGTCCCTTCGCCCTGACCCGCTTGGCCTACGAAACCGGAGGAATTTATTTCGCCGTCCATCCCAACCGGTCGACCACCAGGACTATTCGGAAACGCGATACGGCCGCCTTCGCGGCCCATTTGCAGCACTTTTTTGATCCGGAGATCATGCGCAAGTACCGTCCCGACTACGTCACCGTCGAGGAGTACATGCAGCGACTCAACCAGAGCAACGCGCGCAAAGTGCTCGTCGAAGCGGCCCGACAGAGTTGGCTGTCACCGATGGCCCCCCCCCAGATTCGCTTCGTCAAACGCAACGAGGCGTCGTTCGCCAACGCGCTCTCGGATGCGCAAAAGTCGGCGGCCAAACTGACCCCTAAGATCGCCGCTTTGCACGCCTTGCTGCAGGTCGGTGAAAGTGATCGGGACCAGGAAGCCTCACCCCGCTGGCAGGCCGGTTACGACCTGGCGATTGGACGGGTACTGGCGATCAAGGTGCGCACCGAGTCCTTTAACGCGATGTTGGCCAAAGCCAAGCGGGGCATGAAGTTTGCCACCAAAAAGAACAATACTTGGATCCTGAAGCCGAGCGATGATGTCAGCGTGGGGAGTCAACTCAAGAAGCAAGCCGATGCCGCCACGCGTTATCTACAACGTGTCGTCAAGGATCACCCGGGAACGCCGTGGGCTCTACTGGCATCGCGTGAGCTGAAGGACCCAATGAGTTGGAANTGGATGGAAGAGTATACNAATCTCAATCCACCCGCCCGACGCGGCGNCGGCGGCGGCGGCGGCACACCGGGGCCCGCCCAAAACGACCGCAAGAAAATGCTTAAGAAAGCGCCCCCCAAACGACCCATTCCCAAACTTTAAGACTACGGGTACTTCCGGTCGCCCAGCGACTTCACGTTTGTCGCAGTTCACTGGTGTGGGTGGGTTGATCGGGTGCGATGTTCAGGCATAATACGGCCATGGTGATCTGGAACAGACATTTGTGGTTCGGCTTTCGTTTCCCGCAACGTTGCGGGGCCGGAGGAATTATGTAGCCGTCTATCACCGTTCACGGCGTTTCCCAGAGCCCTGAAAACCGTTTGCGGTTTCAGGGCTTTTTTCGTCGCGTGAACGCGACACCGAAGCGGGTACACCTGTCGCGACCTTTACCAGAATCGCCTCCGACAGGCTGCCACCAACTCAACCGATCCTGTCCCTTACATCACAAGAATCCAACCCCATTGTCGCTGATTGGAGACTCGAGTCATGATTGTCGTTATGGAGAAAGACGCTCCCCAGGAACAGATTCAACAGATGGTCGGACGGATTGAAGAGCTGGGGCTAAAAGCCCACATCATCGTCGGCACCCAGCGGACCGTGATTGCCGCCATCGGAGAAAAAAGGGAACACACACGCGAATTGCTGGAGAGCGGCCCCGGTGTCGCGGAAGTCATGCCCATCCTAGCTCCCTACAAAGTCGCCAGTCTCGAAGTCAAACCCGAACCGACGTGTGTCGAAGCGGGCTCACTGCGGGTCGGCGGGGGAACTTTGGGCGTGATCGCAGGCCCCTGCAGTGTCGAAAATGAAGAGCAGATCCTCAGTACGGCGCACGCGGTGAAAGCCGCGGGTGCCAATGCGGTGCGGGGCGGCGCCTTCAAGCCCCGTACCAGTCCATACAGTTTCCAAGGCCTCAAAACCGAAGGACTGAAGCTCTTGGCCAAAGCTCGAGACGAAACTGGACTGGCGATCGTCACCGAGGTCGTCTCGGCCCAGGATGTCGAATTGGTTGCTGAGTACGCCGATGTGTTGCAAGTCGGTGCCCGCAACATGCAGAACTACCGATTGCTGGAAGCCGTCGGAAACACTTCTCGTGCGGTGTTACTCAAGCGGGCATGTAGTGCCACTCTCGAGGAATTACTGTTGGCGGCCGAATACATCCTCAATGAGGGCAATCCCAACGTCATGCTGTGCGAACGTGGAATTCGCACGTTTGAATCACACACCCGTTTTACACTCCCGCTCGCCACGGTGACCTACCTCCACCATAAGACCCATCTCCCGATCGTGGTCGATCCCAGCCACGGGACCGGACATTCGTATCTGGTTCCGGACCTGGCAACCGCGGCGGTGGCTGGNGGTGCCGACGGTCTGATTATCGAAGTCCACCCGTCACCCGCAGACGCATTGAGCGATGGCTACCAATCGCTCAACTTCGAGCAGTTCCAGGCCACCATGGAGCGCTGCCGACGGGTGGCGAGGGCCCTCTCGGAGGCCGNCCTCGCCCCTGTATGACCCGCGACAGGTGACCGCAGCAGCCAACCGTGTCGGACACACGGAGATAGGGAACGCCGCAAAGAAGCCAAACCCGTGCTCCACGCGGTCAGGGCAAGTGAAGAGTGAGATCCGGACGCCGCGACGAGGGTAGCCTGGATGAAAGGATGGCGGTCGTGTTCGGGCCGTACGCGACGACTCATGGAGGACACGGCACCCGACCGCCAGACCGCAGACAAACCGGATTGGGCGGTCGTCGGGATGGCTTGTCGACCTTCGTCTGCCAGCTCTTTGGCGGAGCTACCGTGCAACACTCGGCAGGGAGCGTCCCTCCCTGATCCGCACGACCGCATTCCACTGAACGGGGCTGCGCACGGTCAGGCGATTATCTCGTGGATCACGCGGGCCCCATTGACGCCTGTCAAACGCTCTTTGAGCCCGTTGCGCTCAAAGAATAACAACTCGTGATGCAGCCCCAGTTGATGCAGAATCGTGGCGTGCCAATCGGGCACGGTGACCTTGTTTTCGGCGGCCGCGAACCCCAACTCGTCGGTCGAACCGTAAGCCATTCCCGGTTTGATCCCACCGCCCGCCATCCAGGTCACCATCGCGTTCTTGTTGTGATCCCGACCCGCGTTCTGCTGGTTCTTGTCCCCCGGCAACTGGGCAATCGGCAACCGACCGAACTCCCCTCCCCACACGACCAGCGTCTCGTCCAACAAACCGCGTTGCTTGAGATCCTGCAACAGCGCCGCCACCGGTTGGTCTGTTTTTTCGCACGCCGACTTCAATCCGCTGCCCAGGTTGGTGTGGTTGTCCCAAATCTGGAATTCGATGAACAGTTGCACAAATCGCACCCCACGTTCGACGAGCCGGCGGGCGTACAGACAGCGTCTGCCATACGAATCGGTCGGTTTTTTTCCGATCCCGTACAGCTCCAACGTCCGCTGAGACTCGTGGCCCAAATCGAGCGCGTCGGTCGCGGCCAGCTGCATCCGGGCGGCCAACTCGTAACTGGCAATACGGGCGCCGAGCTGCGGTTGGCCCGGACGCTTTTGGCGGTGAATCTGGTCGAGCCGAGCAACCAAATCTCGCTCCAAACTTGTCACCCCATCGGGCTCTTCAAAGTCGCGCTCCAGATTCAGTACGGGAGAACCCGTCGAGCGAAACCGGGTACCCTGAAAAACAGGCGGCAGGTAACCCGCCTGCCAACTCTGAGTGTGATTGACGGGTAACCCCTGAGGATCGTCGAGCACGATGTACGCCGGCAGATTCTGGTTCTCGTTTCCCAGGGCATACGTCACCCATGATCCTAGCGAGGGCAGTCCGGGCATTTCCTGACCACTGTGGATTTTGAACAACGCGGGTTCGTGCGTCAGGTTACTGGTATGCATCGAGCGGATCACCGCGAGATCGTCGACACAGCCCGCAAGGTGCGGCAGCGCGTCGGACACCCAAGTTCCTGACGCACCACGTCGACGAAACTTGAACCAGCTACGGACCAGCGAGCCCGCGGCCTGGGGATTTTCAACTTCGCCCGCGATTTCACCGAAATACGACATCCCGTGCTTCTTTTCGAGTTCTTCCTTGGGATCGAAAAGGTCCATCTGGCTGGGACCGCCATTCATGAATAGCTGAATGACCGATCGCGCGGGCGCCCGAAAATGGGAGCGCTTGGGGCGCAGGTCGTACTGCGCGGGTGCAGGCGGCGGTTGATGGGACTGCTCCGCACCTCGCAGCGAACGCCCAAACAGATCGTCCGATAATGCCGACGCCAAAGCGGCCCCATAAAGCCCGCTGCTAACCTGTTTGAAAAAACTCCGCCTGGTTTCCGGCGTGTGTGCCGCAACGTGTGACCGAGGCAATCTCATCGACCCCTCCTCTCGTACCCTCAGGTGGCCTGCAGACAGCGGACATCAATCGACGTACAACAACGCGGCAGAATTCATCATGGCGTGTACCAAGTTCCCCAACGCGCGTCGCTGCGCATCGACCTTGACCGCCTCAGCCGCAGGTGGTTCCGCGACCTGGCTGAGATGTGTCTCCCAGCGCACCTGTAAGGCAGCCAGCGAATCGGTCANCGCATCGATTTCAGCGGGGTCAGGCTGCCGGCCGAGAGCCGTCAGGTACATCCTCTGGATCTGCTCTTGTGGCGACTTCCCGGCCTCGGCGATCAACCGGTCGGCAAAAGCTAGACTGAGTTGGTGTACCATTTTGTTGTTCATCAGATGGAGTGCCTGGGGCGCTACGGTAGACACCGTCCGATCGACACAATTCGGGCTCATCCGCGGTCGATCGAAATTATCCAGGATCGTCAGCCGTTTGGTGCGACGCTTCAAGACGTAAATGCTGCGCCGATACCCACCGGCCTGAGCGCGTGAAGTGACCAATCCGTCTTCTCGGGAATCGATCTGGTCGGCGGGGCCAAAAGCGCGTCGATTCAGCTGATCGGACATCGATAATAAAGAATCTCTTACGACCTCAGCCTCCATGCGCCGCAGCGGCATCCTCGAAAACCAGCGATTGTCGGGATCGCGCAATCGGTGTTCGGCGGAGACTGTCGAGCTTTGTTGGTACGCAGCCGACGTCATCAAAAGACGGTGCAAATGCTTCAGGCTCCATCCCGACTCGACCAACTCGACCGCCAACCAATCGAGAAGATCGGGGTGTGTGGGGCGACTGCCGGCGTGACCAAAGTCATCTAACGTGGATACAATTCCGCGTCCGAAGTGGTGTTTCCAGATTCGGTTGACGATGACTCGTGCCGTCAACGGATGATCAGAGCGAGTCAACCAACGGACCAGCGCCAGCCGGTTACCCGTTTGCTTAGCACCCTCCCAGGGAGGCTGAACATCGAAACGCGACCGGCCATCGGTCACTACCGAGGGGACACCCGGCCCCACCAGATGCCCCGGACGCAAATAGTTGCCGCGCCGTAGCAGATAGGTGGGAGAGGGTTCCCCGCGATCCCACAGCGCTCGCACCATCGGCTGGGGGCGCCGCTGTGATTCGAGTCCCTTGATCTGCGCCTCGGTTGCCTTCTGGAACGCCTCGTCCCCCTTTTTTTCCGCGATCGCCGCTCGCAGCGACTCGATTTGCTCGGTCCGCTTACGTTCCGCGCTCTCCCACGCGGTACGCTCGGTCGTCGTTACATAGGGAAGGTAACGGAATTGACCGGTCGCCATCCCGTTTCCGCCTCCGACCGGCTTCAGCCAGTCGTGCTCGTCCAAGGCCGGCTTTAGAAGGGCGCCCAGCCGATAGTAATCGCGCTGTGGAATGGGATCGAACTTGTGCGAGTGGCAGCGAGCGCAGCGCACCGTCAAACCCATCACGGCCGATGTCAGGATCCGCAGTTGATCGTCGATTACATCCAGTCGATTGGGAACAAAACCGGTGATCCCGGCGAACGTACCGTCGGCCGACATGCGCAAGAATCCGGTGGCAACCAGATTGTCGTAGATTTCCTCGTCGATGACTTTGGACGCTTCGTAATCGACCAACTCATCTCCCGCGATTTGCTCGACCAAGAATCGGCTGTACGGTTTGTCCGAGTTGAGCGACCGAATCACGTAGTCCCGATAACGGAATGCGTACGGCCGGATAGGATCGCTGTGTTGGACTCCCTCCGAATCTGCGTAGCCCGCCAAATCGAGCCAATACTGGGCCCACCGTTCACCGTAATGGGGTGAAGCCAACAAGCGATCGATCCACTTTTCATAAGCGAGTGGGTCGTTACTCTCAATGACCGCCGCGACCTCTGCGGGACTGGGCGGCAAACCTAGCAAATCAAAATGGGTTCGCCGCAGAAGCGACAATCGATCAGCCCGCGGTGCAAGGTACAGGGCCCGCTTCGCGAGTTGGCGCTGCAAGAACCAGTCGACCGGGTTGCATAACTCGGGCAGCTTTCCGTCGGGGGGTGATACCGACACGGGGCGAGGCAAGGCCGCTCGCTGGGGAGGTTGAAACGCCCAGAATTGGCGATCTTCGTCGGTCACCAACGTATCGGCATCCTCGTTCGCTACATCGGGGAAAATCGGGGATTCCGGCGTTCCCTGATCGATCCA
>PADE01000053.1 GCA_002702965.1 Planctomycetaceae bacterium | reverse complement strand
GCGTTGGTCTGTACCATTACGATGCCGGCAAAAAGCAGATCCAGGGTCGATGGGTTTCCTCGGGCGGCAGTGTCTGGAACCAGGTGATCTATAAAAAGGCCGGTCAGTGGCATGAGCACGAGACCGGGAGTGTTGCTGATGGAAGACCAATTGTAATGTCATCCATCCGGCACATTTCCGACGACGGTAAGACACATCGTCGGTCCGGAAGCGTCAAGGTCGATGGCAAGGATCAGGAGCCTCTGCAAGACGTTTTTCGCCATATCGGTGACTGATGCATTGCCGTCAGGTGGCGGACGGAACCAAACAGAAGCCGGTACGGTGGACCGTGTACTGGCCGACAAAATCCGGCCCGTCGAGGACCTGCGCGGGCGAGCCACGAGTGCCTGAACTTTCCAGGCTGGCCAGCCGAGTGATGTATGGTGCTCTTCTCCACACAGGGCCGAGGCTTTGTTTCCCTGTACGACTCCAGTAGAGTGCATCACCCAGTCGCCACAGCCGCGCTGACCGGACTGCGGGCCGGTAGCCGTCGCGGGGGACAGGCAAGCTCTGCGTCCGATCGCTCTTTTTTTTGCGGGCCGCTGTAGTGGCCGGCCGATGGTGAATCAAGCGCACAGGAAGCGCACTCCCTTCCGCACCAGGCTCCGGAGAGCAAATCCATCCTGTGGGAGTCGTGCCATGCCTGGCCTCGTACGCATGCTGGTGGTGTTGCTGACAAGTCACCTGCCAGTTCGGTGTCGCGGCTGGCGCGAAACGGCATGGGTCAGGAGGACATGCATTTCCCCACACGAATTCAGTGCCGAACGTGGTCCCCTGATCGACGACGCAAAACGGGCACTAGATTGGCCAAGAAACTCGACAACGCGCACGATGTCTGGGATAACCCGGAGCCCAAAAAGATCCAATCGTTATCGTTTATGACTAATAGGGCTGTTCGGAGTCCCGATTTGGCCCGGACCGGTGAAACGCAGTTTTAGCATTGATGGAGACCACAATCATGAGACGTCTTGCGATTCTTAAGGCCGCACTGGTGACGGCCTGCCTGGCCAGTCCGGCACCTGGCCAGGGTATGCCCGAGAACATCCGGCAGCAGATCGACCGGCATTTGATCGGCCGCTGGTCGGGTCACGTGGATTTTGACGGAAAAACGACATCGGAAAGGTACACCTACAAGTGGGCCAACGCCCAGAAAAAAAATAGCCTGCTGTTTTCTCTGACGACGGAAGGCTATACCGAGACAAAAATCGGGTTCTGGGATGCCGAGAAGAAGCACTTTGTGGTGCAATCTCATACATCCCGTGGCGATCACTGGGTGACGCATTACGACAAGTTCGAAGACGACAAGTGGAGCGGGCACGGCAGCGGCATTTTCGATGAAATGGTCTGGGACTCCGATGCCACCCTCTCCTGGCCCGATGCGAACAGTCTCCATTACGAGGACCTCACCGACGGCAAGCCCTGGGTCTCCAAAGCCAAGCGAGTAGCGAAGGGCCAACCGGCCAGGAACATCGACGAAAAGAAAATCCTAGGAGAGGTGGAAGCGGCCCACAGACAATGGGACGCGGCATTCGATGCCCACGATGCAGTTGCCCTGGCAAAACTGTACGACGTAAAGACCGACGTCTATGAAGACGATGTCCACCACCGCGGCAGAAAAGCGATGCGGAAACAATTTGCAGAACTTTTTGACAAACAATCCAAAATCCAACAAACCACCACCATGGTGGAACGCAAGGTACTCTCGCGCCGGATCGTCATCGAGACCGGGGTCTGGAACAACGTGGGCGACAGCGACCCCTCCCGCCCGACCCGAGGCAGGTACTCCTGCACGTGGATGAAAAAGAAAGGGAAATGGCTGATTGTGCATGACCGGTCGTGGGGCGTCCCGGCAAAAAAATAGTCTTTTCCAAGCCATCCTCATCACCGCAACGGGGCTTATTCCCGTTGCGGTTTTTTCGGCTTTCCGCACAGCGCCTCAGTTTCGCATCCTGTCCCCGCGACACACACGCCTCTGGCACAACGACGCCAGGAGTCGCACAATTTCGCATACGCCCCTGCTCGTCCGGGACTTTTGTTATTGCTTGCCAATCGGTGCGACTCGGTGCGTGCGCCTGCTGCGCTGCATTTTGCGCTGCGCTCTGTCGCCAGTGAGGAGAGCTCCAACAACACATTGCTTCCCTGTTCTGTGCTCATCCAGCCCTTGTAGCGCCATCAATCACAGAAAACCAGAGAACTTTTCTACAGAGCACAACTGCCTCTAATTGTTTTTTGTAGACCTGAGTCTAATTCCGCGGTTCTTGATTAGAAAGAAACTGGGCCATTTCTCGGGAAGCTTCCCTTGATNCTGCATAGNCAGAATCATTTCCATCATATCTGGATAATTCTNGCGGATCGCATCACGATTCCCTTTCAATCGCCATTCACCCTGTCCCGGCGCATCAAAACCGTNACCCTGCCAGCCTTTCATAACATCAGTCATCGCACAAAAGAAGAANTCAGGNACCAGACAGCCGCTGTGTGAAATGCAGTTCTGGTCGTAGACGTAATGCTTNTTTCTNACAGCTTTCACAGCCGCATGATGAGCNATGCTGCGCGGATTTCTATCAAGGCCGAATGCTTCCGGGTATTCCATTTCCCAGAANTATCTCTGAAGGAAATGAAACAATTCCTCCTGAANATTACTGAGATGCAATCTTTCACCATCTCGGAAAGAGCTCCACCCTTGATGATATACGCTGGGANNTNCGCCATCGAANGACTTATACTTTGCCTTTTGCTCTGTGACATAAAGCACCAAACGATTCTCGTTGTTTACCTTTTCTTTCCACTTGTTCCATAAGTGCTCATCATCCGGCAGGCCGTCCTGGTCATTGTCAATAAGGCCCATTAACACATGAGCGAGCCGGCGCATATCGGCTCTCTGCTTTTGGGTTTCGCCGACAATTGCAATAACTCCAAAGAAATCCAGATACTGGTCTCCCATTTCTTTTCTTTTGGGATAAGCGTTAACAAATGGGGCAGGCAGCGGGCTTATGAATGTGAAGTCGGTAAAACGTTCGGTTCTGGGATGGATATACGTACTTCCGGAAGAAATATCCTTGTCTGTAGCATCCATCAGGGAGGGTGCTGCAAAGATAACCATTGACGCAATGATGATGCGGGTAGGTTGCATTGGTAAGGTGGTCGCTGGTTTGAGGGCGGATCGGTCGCTTCGGTGCAAAAACAATTATTCACCGTGACTCAGCCACAGACAATCCGGATACGGGCGATTTCTCTGTGACTCTTTGAGTCACGAATATCCCGAAAGTTCGTGAGTCGGGAGCTCATTCTGCGTCGGAAGCTGCCGAAGTGATCACTGGGTGCATTCCTCGATGGCTCCTTCCTAATCAGCAAGAACACTTCCTTGCATTGCAGTACACCCCCTGCCCTCACCCACCCCGCCCGGCGCGCACGATGGCCAGGATGCCTGGCTTGATTGCGGCCGGTAGTTCGGGCCAGGCAGCGCTCACCTCAAGCAACTCCGCAGCAACGAGTTGAGTGGCTGCATCCGGTGCACCGCTTTTTGCAGCGCCCGTGGTGGCAATGTGGCTGTTTCCCAGGGCAAACGACTCTCGCTGGAATCCTGTCCTCGCCGCACAGGCCTCTGGTACCACATCGCCAGTCGTCGCACGTTTCGCATCAGCCCCTGCCTGTCAGGGATTTTTGTCGTTTCTGGTTCGTCGGTGCGACTCGGTGCGTGCGCCTGCTGCACCGGATTTTGCGCCACTTGTGCGCCGCATTTTGCGCTGTCTGGAGCGGCCTGCTCGGGTTACCGTCTTGGACGAAGAGAACGCGATTGTCAACGACGCCCGCGTCTCGCTGGAGGGTGGAGGTTCACGGCCGGGGACCAGGCCCCGCCGTCGCACGCGGTCCAATGCGTTCGAAGGGGATCGGCTTGAATCCCAGCTTGAGTGCCGGCGATTCCGCTCGCAATCGATAGTCTCCCTTCCCTGGATCGACGAACAGGGGATCGCCCACGATCGAGTGTTCGTCGAATCCCATCTCGCGCCATTTCTGCCAGGATTCGCCGGGCACGCCCACCAGTTTCAGTGGTTGACCGCTCGCCGGAAAGTAGACGTTGTAATCGCACTCGGCGATCCCACTGGTGTCGCGGGCGCGGAGCAATGCTGCTTCGGGGGAT
The DNA here is from genome assembly GCA_002702965.1 of Planctomycetaceae bacterium. Taxonomy (GTDB): domain Bacteria; phylum Planctomycetota; class Planctomycetia; order Pirellulales; family Pirellulaceae; genus UBA9264. The sequence goes on along the minus strand of PADE01000053.1, from coordinate 4,504 downwards.
TTGTAATAGACAATATTACGTCGCCAGCGATTGCCTTCGGCGCCTTGGCTGACAGCCGCGTCGAACTGGTACGTGTTGCTTTCGACCATGATGTTATTTTCCACCACACAATCCTCCGGCTGGCCGAAACCACCGCCGAGAAAGACCCCGCCCCAGACGTTGTTGACCGTCAGATTCCCGTACACCTGGGCGCGGCGTGGCGAGTTGTCGTAGTAGATCCCCCAGGTAAAGTGCGGCTTCTCGAGCCGCTCGTGGCTGGGCGTAGTCGCAGGGTCGTCCACTTCGCGGCCGTACGGAGCAACACCGTACACGTCACGGATGCGGTTGTACCGAACGACACTGTGTCGGTTCAGAACATCGTCGTCCGGAAGAATACACCAGCGGTTGTGATAGACCCCGCCGGCGTCCGCCATGACGAGGCACAAGGTATGCACGTCGTTGTACTCGATGTAATTCCGGCCGAATCCCATCGAGAAGTACATGGCGTGATGCGGCTGGTCGTGGATCAGGTTGTGCGAGATGACGTTGTCCCGGCAATTCATCCCGTGAAAATGAATGGCGGCGCCAAAGCCGTCCGTTCGACCGCAGTGATGAATATGATTATCCGAGATGACGTTGCCGATCGCCCATGGCAGTCGGCTGGACATCGCACGGAACCGTTCTTCGTTGCCCCGCCAGACCGGCTTGAAGTCGTACGGCCAGAAGTCAAGATCGGCCAGGCAGATCGCCTGGGCCCCCGCGCCGACAATCTCGTTTTGCACGATGTGATGGTGCGCGTTGTAGCCGTGCAGCCGAATCGCATCGCCGCCGACCTGGTCGAACCGGCAGCTCTGCACCCGGCAGTGTTCCGCGTTCTCCATGAAGAACGCGTAGCCCGCGGAATTCGGCCGATTGCAGTCGATGTAACCGGGGTGCTTGGCGATCGGATTGGGATAGACGGTCAACGTCTGGGTGAACGTCAAACCCTGGAAATGGATGTGCCGCACCGGCTGTCCCGACGTCGATCGGACTTCGATCAAACGGTCCAGGACCGGAAAGGTGACGGACCGGTCTGACACGCCGGCTCCCGGCGGCCAGAAGTAAAGCAGCCTGTCGTCCGGGTTAAAGCACCACTCGCCTGGCTGGTCCAGATGTTCCAGCAAGTTCTCAACACGGAACCGGTTTCCCTTCTTCAAGCGGCTCCAGGGTGGGATGTGTTTCCTCGTGACAGTGATCGTTCGGTTGTCGCGATCGGTGGCTCCAATCGGCATAAAGTCGTTGATCCAGGCCAGTCCAGGCACCGTGAACAGTTCGCCGTGCTGCGGGTTGGCCCACGAGCGCGTAAAAACGCCCGGTTCCCAGCGAAGCGCCACGGGGGTTGTCGAATCGACGGGCAGTGTCTCTGCGATAAATGCCCACCCACCGTCCCATGGATGCTCGGGGTCGAAGTTCGGATGGCGGGCGCGTATCTGCCGCTGGCCGTCCAGGAAGAGCGTGCGAAACCGATAGTACTGATTCTGCTGCTTCGGCAACTCGGTAACCAGGATGCGGGCCTCATACGGCTTCCATTCATCCGTCGCCCGGCCACCGCTCAGCACCGGCCGCTCACCCGGATAAGCCATGTACACGATCGGGCTCTTCGCCGATCCCGAGTCGCGATCGGAAAACACGACCGAGAGATCCGGTTGGTATGTGCCACCGCGCAACATCACCACGATCGGACCCGGTTTGCGGGTCTGTTTGTTCATTCCGCGTACCGCATCGCGGGCGTGCGACAACGTCCGAAACGGCTGATCGACAGAACCTGGATGCTGGTCATTCCCGCTGGGGGCCACGTAAAAGTCTGCCTGGTCCGCCGCCGTGTCCCAGAGCGGCAAGGGCTCGTCCGCCCGGGACTGCGTGACAGCCGGCAGCACGGTGAACAGCAGGAGGGCCGTGTGGCGAAGCATCATTGTGATTCTCCGTTTGGGCACGTTATCGACAAAAGTGAACGATCGATCTGGCAACTCGAGTGTACGGAACACGGTGCTGCAATGGTAGAGTCGCCGATGCGGTAGTCGTCCAGCGATCTTGGCGCTCTCGCTTTTCGGAGGTCACTCGAACTCTGCAGCAAGGAGATTGTCGGCCACGGCGCATCACCTCAAAGCTCTCGTTTCGCAACCAGGTCTCATCCTACCCGACAACCGGTTGCGAAAAAGTGTCTCCTTGAGGTGTCTCTCTGCGGAAGTTCGCGGCGCGTCCCCGCCACTTCGGCCTCGGAAACCACATCGCCAGTCGTCGCACAACTTCGCATAAGCCCCTGCCTGTCAGGGGCTTTTGTCGTTTCTGGTTCGCCCGTGCGACTCGGTGCGTGCGCCTGCTGCACCGGATTTTGCAGCGCTTTTTGCGGCGCCTGTGGGGGGACTCCTTACGCATGCCCTCGCAAAGTCCTTCTCGGTGACTTGCAGATAATGCTGCAGCGCGACCTGCGGGGTATTGCCCAGCCACTCCGTAACCACGTGTAACGGAAATGTGTGGGCCAGTTCGGTTTCCCGGCTGGCGCGAAGGTTCTGGAACGGCACGAGCCAGGAGGGGATACCCGCCCGCTTGAGGATCCGCTGGAATTGGGTGCGCAGGTTACAGTTCTTCCATCCGTCCTCGGAGAGTGCCGCGTCGCGATAGCCGCCCTCCACCACATTCTCGGCCCCAACCAAAGCCAACTCGTAGGCCTCCTCCAGGATCGGCCACAGCTCGGGAAAGAGTGGGATCACGCGGCGATCGCGGCCCGGGTGATGTTCGGTCTTGGGCGACTCGACGACGATCCGATCGTGCTGCCAGTCAAGACACGACTAGTCCGTGGCCTCGTTGGCAATCAAGCGTTAGAATCAAAATCGTCATTCTCGTGTGAGCGGCGTTCCTCGTATCGTCCTCAGGGTCCAGGATGTGCGCTGAATACCCCCAGTGCAGCAAGAGAACAGTGCAGCAAGAGAACAGTGCAGCAAGAGAATATCGCCACCTCCAGTCAGCCCGCCGACGCGAGACTTCGACGCCAAACCCATCTGTTACCAATTTCAACACTTTTTGGTCACTACACCTCACCACCTTCCCTTGATCGCGAGGCCGCATTGATTCGTCTAACCGTTCTCTACGGTCATCCAACCGACCCAGCCGAATTCGATCGCTACTACCACGAAGTCCACATTCCGATTGCCCGAAAGATGCAAGGATTGAAGGGGTGGACGATCGGAAAGTGTGAGGCCGCGACACCTGGTGAGAAACCTGCATACTATTTGATCGTTGGCTTGTACGCCGAAAGCCGAGAGGCGATGGAAGCCATTCTGGCGTCACCTGAAGGGCAAGCAACCGTAGACGACGTGGCCAACTTCGCTACTGGTGGCGTCACGTTTCTGTACGACACCGAACAGGTACTCTTACCTGTCGCGTTAGCATAGTGGCACCAATCCTGAATTCCTTTCGGAGTTTGCGTGTACACTCGATTTATTTCCCTCGCGACACTTCTCTTGCTACTGCCACTGGCAGTGTCCGCCCAAGTGCAACCTGCGCGCGTCGTGCAAAACAAGCCTCGCACGCCAGAGGAACAGCAGCAGGCGTTTCACCTACCTGACGGCTTTCGGATTGAACTCGTTGCATCCGACCCGAAGATTATCAACCCTATCAATCTTGCCTTCGGCCTGGACGGCAGTCTCTTCGTCACGCAATCGATCGAATATCCGATCCCGACTCCCACGGGGAAAAAACCTCGGGACGTCATTTATCGAATCGTTGATCAAGATGGTGACGGTGTTCCGGAACACGTCGTGACCTTCGCCAGTGGCCTCACCATTCCGATCGGTGTCACGCCCACTTCGAACAGCGTGATTGGCTATAGCATTCCGAAACTCCTCAAGTTTACTGACACGGACCAGGATGGCCGCGCCGATGCGCGCCAGACCTTGTTCGCAGGATTTGGATTTGACGACACGCACGGAATGATCAGCTCGCTCACGTGGTGGATCGACGGCTGGGTGTACGGATGTCATGGATTCGTTAACACGTCAAATGTCCAGGGCACGGACGAGCAGGCGATCACGATGGTCTCGGGCAACACGTACCGTTTCCGACCCGATGGTTCCACGATCGAACACCACGCACACGGGCAAGTCAATCCATTCGGACTCTGCTTCGATGAATGGGGAAACGTGTTTACGGCCGACTGTCATACCCGGCCAGCAACCATGTTGTTGCGCGGAGCCCACTACCCGCGATCGCCGGGCGATGGCCTCGGCTTTGGTCCCGAGCTGATGCAACATAGTCACGGCTCGACGGGCATTGCTGGGATCGTCTACTACGCTGCCCAGCGGTTTCCAAGACAGTATCAGGGTGCGTTATTTGTCGGTAACCCGATTACCGGACGGATTAACTGTGATCGGCTGGAACGCGATGGCTCGACCTACACACCAATCGAACAACCTGACTTTCTCACCTGTGACGACCCGTGGTTCCGTCCTGCCACCGACGCCGACATCCCCTCCGTCCTGGAGAAAGC